>JAFQHQ010000126.1 GCA_017397885.1 Clostridia bacterium
AACAGTCATACGAACGGTTTCGAAAATTTGATGTCACGCCGAAAATTTTGGCGTAAATCAGTTTCCTTAAATAGCCAAAATTAGCGAGCACGCATCTGGTTGATGCGGTGCGGAGCGGTTCGTGTGGGACATCAAATTTTCAAAAATTCGCTCACGAAAGTTCGTATGTGTTTTCAGGAAATGTCACGTGGTTGATTTTCATTATTGTTTTTCAAACAGCTCGACAAACCCCAATTTAACAAGCACAGAGGAGAAGTAAAAATGACCGCATCAAAATCACAAAAAAGCACAGCCGGATTTTTAATATTTTTATGTTGGCTTTTATATTCCGTATCATACCTCGGAAAGGTAAACTATTCTGCAAACATCACACAGATTATAGACTTTTACGGAGTTTCCAAAGCCGAAGCCGGAATGTCACCCACGTTTTTCTTTTTTGCCTACGGAATAGGTCAGGTTGTAAACGGAATCTTTTGTAAGAAATATAATATCCGATGGATGATTTTTACAAGCCTTATGACCTCGGCGGTTATCAATCTCATAATTGCTTTGAGCACAAATTTTGCCATTATAAAATGGCTTTGGATGATAAACGGTTTTGTACTGTCAATTTTGTGGCCTACTCTTGTGAGACTTCTCTCTGAATCGCTTCCGCAAAAACAGCTTGGCAGATCAAGCGTTATCATGGGTACAACCGTTGCCACGGGAACACTTGTTATTTATGCACTTTCTTCTCTATATGCACACTTTGACAATTTCAAGCTTTCGTTCTACACTGCCGCAATTGCAGGCGGTGCGGTTTCGGTTTTTTGGCTTTTGTGGTACGGCAAGGCTGTTAAAATGGCAAAAAGTGAAGCATCGGATGAACTGACCGAGAAAAAACAAGAAACAAACATCGTTGATGAAAAAGTAAATCAAACCAAAAACGAAAAGAAACTTTTTTTTACATGCATCTATGTTCTGTGCTTTTTTGCAATTGGTGTAAACCTAATAAAAGACGGTCTTACCACCTGGGTTCCGTCAATCCTCAAGGAAGAATATCATATGGCAGATTCCCTTTCGATTTTGCTCACTCTCCTGCTCCCAATTGTTGCGGTGTTCGGCAATTTGTGCGCCCTTTCCATGCACAAAAAAATTCCCGACTATGTTACCCACTGCGGGGTGGTGTTTGCGATAATCCTTGGTTTCATCGGAATTATTATCGGAAGTATCAGCTTTGACATGGTTGTTATTATGCTTGCAGGGCTTGTTATTGTAAACTTTTTGGCATCAAGTTTAAACAGCCTTATTACAAGTATTTTCCCAATCTTTATGAGAGGCAAGGTAAATTCGGGTCTGTATGCCGGGGTGCTTAACGGATTTTGCTATCTCGGAAGTACATTGAGTTCCTACGGTCTCGGAATTATAGCCGACAATTGGGGATGGATTGCAGTGTTTGAATTTCTGATGGCATTTTGCGCAGTCATTTGCATAGTTTGGTTTGGTTACGGCGTTTATAAAAAGATTTTAAAACAACAATAATTTTAACACAAAAGGCGGGCAGTGATAAACATAGGTTTTCACTGCTCGCCTTTTATTAAATCATAACTATAATTCCAAAAATTTTTTAAGTTCATCCATCCTATTTAGCGCATCATTATAACCTTCGTCATACATAATTTTAAGCATTTCGGGTCTTCTTTCGGTTCTCGTCCAACCGTTTGTATTCTTCGGTGCAAAAACAAAAGCCTCACCTGAATTCATTTTCTCAAAAAGAAAACTCCTACTCTCATTATAAACCTTGGATCTGTTTTTAAGTGCATTGGCAAAATTTTTATGTTTGCGATATGCAAATGCAGAAAAGGCAACATCTTTTTCGGTTTCTTTTTCGTATGACAGCTCACGGGTTATGATTGTTATAACCTTATCACATCCCGATTCAAAAGCAAATCTCACCGGCAGAGGATCACAACACCCACCGTCAAAATATTTATTACCGTCAATTTCAACGGGTTTAAACATAAACGGAAGCGCACAGCTTGCCTGAATGAGCTGCCATGATGTATCGCTCGATTCAACCTCACGGTATTCAGGCTCCCCTGTTTCTATGTTTGTAATTACTGCGTATACTTTTCCGGGAAATTTATCATAGGTATCATAATCAAAGGGTACATGTTTATTGGGAATTTCATTAAATACAAAATCAAGATTGTAATAACTGCGGTTTTTTCTTTTGAAAAAATATTTCATGCCCATGTATCTTTTGTCACAAATATATTTCATACCAAGTTCTAAACCTCTTCCACGCTGTTTGCTTATGTATGATACTCCGTTTGCAATACCCGCCGAAACACCAACCATGAAATCTACATCTATTGAATTGTCCAAAAATGCATCCAGCACACCAATTGAATAGTATGTACGGTTTGCTCCGCCTTCCAAAACAAGTCCTATCATAATTTCACCCTTCAAATAAATTTATGAAAGGTATTATAACACTAATCTTTTTCTTTGTCAAAAGAAATTTTTGTAATTGCAATACGAAATAACAGTTTTAATAAACATTTTGACCTTGATAAAAAAACATTAATGTGCTATAATCCGCATATGGAGGTAGATATAATGATTAAAGCAATACAGATAGCTTATGATGAACATTTTGAATTAAAATGCAAGCTTGCATCAGATGCAGGCTTTGACGGAATTGCCGTTAATTTTCATGATATGACCGACCGTTCCGACAAAGCTTGGGAAGAAGCCCCCGAAAGGATTTTATCATTATTAAAAACTAATAATCTCAAACCCGTACAGAGCCATCTGCCCTATTATGACCTCAGAATATCTGCCGAAGAGCTTGACGAAGAAATGGAAAAAGCCATGCTCAAATCCATTGAGACAAGCGGTAAAATCGGTTGTCCGTGGTGTGTGTATCATCCAAGGTCTGCAGTTAACAACGGTTTTTCCTCAAAAAAAGCTCTTGAAATTAATCAAAAAGTAATATCAGGATACATAGAGTGTGCCGATAAACACGGCACGGGAATAGCCCTTGAAAACCTGCCTATTTTCAGATTTTACCCCATAATGCCCTTCTACACAAGCGACTGGAGTGACCTTTTGGAATTGACAATGAGTTTCAACACCGAAAGTGCAGGAATATGTTGGGATGTTGGACATGCAAATCTGCTTCACCTGAACCAAGCAGAAGCAATTGAAGCCTTTGGCGATAAGCTGAAATGCACTCACATTCACAATAATTTTTCAGACAATGATGACCATCTTCCGCCCGATCAGGGAAATGTTGACTGGAAAAACGTTATCGGAGCAATGAAAAAAATCGGGTACAAAGGTCCGCTGACCCTTGAAACCCACTGTCGTTATCACGACGAAGCTCTTTTAGCTTCATTTGCAAAGCACAACCTGGAGTGTCTTAATTTCATTATCAGAGAGGCAGGGAAAAAGTAAATGAACATAAAAATCTTACAACTCATTGAAGGCGCAAAGCAGGCAAAAGGTTTGACGGTGGTAATTGATGTTTTCAGAGCTATGTCTGTTGAAGCATATCTTTTAAGCCGTGGCGCAGAAAAAATCATTCCTGTTGGTGATGCAAATCTTGCATATAAGCTCAAAGAAGAAAATCCGACATATATTCTTGCCGGGGAACGTCACGGAAAAATAATGCCCGGCTTTGACCTTGGCAATTCGCCGGATGATGTATTAAAAACCGATGTCAAAGGTAAAACAGTTGTTCACACAACAAGTGCAGGCACTCAGGGAATTGCAAATGCCACAGGTGCAGACGAGATTTTGGGTGCTTCTCTTGTTAATGCAAGAGCAACAGCGAAATATATTGCAAAAAGCGGCTATGAAAACGTATCGATTGTTTGCATGGGGCTTGAAGCCCTCTCTCCCACCGAGGAAGACACCCTTTGTGCAGAATATATCAAAGCGATAGTTGAAGGCAAAGAATCAGAGCTCGACATGAAAAAAGAAATTGAGAGTCTTAAAACAACAAGCGGAGCAAAATTTTTTGACAAGGCTCAAAATGATGTTTTCCCCGAAAACGATTTTTATTTGAGCACAGACCTTGACAAATTTGATTTTGTTATAAAACTTTCGGAAGATGAAAACGGCATGAAAGTCATGAAAAAAGTTGAACTTTAAATAAACATAAAATATCCCTGCATCAAAACGATGCAGGGATATTTATTATTATTAAAATTACCAATATCTCTTCCAGTCGGGATGAGTGTATCTCATGAGTGCTTCGAGAAGGAAGAAGTCTCCGTAAGATGTGCAACCGTCGATGCAAAGATTGTGAGGAGCGGAGCATGTTACCCAGTTTACAAGACCGTCAAAGTCTTTGTTTTCATAGTCCATGCAGTTGTCGATAACAGCTTCCAAAAGCTTTGCGGAAGCATTTTGATATACTGCTTTTTCTTCGGCATCATCGGGAAGATATTTCATTGCTTCCATCATACCGCAGGCGTTGATAAGAGCTGCCGATGAGTCTTTTGCTTCGTCGCATTCTTCAACAAAATCGTAGTCATAGTATGGAATGTTGTTTTTGGGCAAATGATTGAGTGCAAAATATGTAACATCGCGGTGAAGAGGGAGAAGGCTTTCGTCTTTGGTATAGGTATATGCTACGGGGAAACCGTATACACCCCATGCATGACCTCTTGTCCAAGTTGAATCATCGGCATGACCCTGGAATGTGAGACCACGTACGGGAGCATGAGTTTCAACATCAAACATGAAATGGTGGAAGGAGGAGCCGTCCTTACGAATAAGGTGTTTTTCGGTGATTGCAAGCTGAGATTTTGCCGCATCCATAAACTTTTGATCACCTGTCTGTTCATATGCCCAGAAAAACAGCGGAATGTTCATAAGAGTGTCCATCATTGTACGGCAACCTGCATCGTTGTCTTTGTTCTTGTGCGAACGAAGGATGAAACCGCCTTTTTGTGAATAGAGGTGTTCATAGAGATGCTCTGCTGCACCTATGCACATTTCCTTAATCTTTTCGTCTTTGGTAAATCTGTAGAGTGCGATACACGACGGTGTGAAAACAAAGCCAACGTCATGGCTCCAAAGACCTGTTCTTGTTTCATAACGTTCATAATATGAATCAAGCTGTGCTTTTGCATAATCAAGAAATTTTTCGTTTCCGGTAAGTTCGTATGCAAGAAGCATACTTCCTGTGTGCATACCCTGTGTCCAGCTTGAGTTCTCTCCCATTTCATATCTATCTTCTTTTGAAGTTGTACCGGGGAATTTATTGTTAAACTGTTCAAGTTTTACAAGCCATTTGTCTGTAGCTTTTTTGATAGCGTTCTGAATTTTTTCAGCAGGGATTTCATATTTCCCGGCAAAACGTTCAGGATTTGTTAATTTAATATTTCCTCTTACCATTTCAAATTCTCCTTGCTCATAAAATTAATAGCCGAATCAGTCTAAAAACCAATTCGGCTATAATTATATCATATATGTTTCACTATGTAAATGAAATATCTGACATTTTTATTGGAATTTCTTCCTTTAATTCAAATTACCAATATCTCTTCCAGTCGGGGTCGGTGATTCTTTTTAATGCTTCAAGAAGGAAGAAATCACCATAGGAAGTGCAACCGTCAATGCAGAGGTTGTGAGGAGCAGAGCAAGTTACCCAGTTGATAAGACCATCGAAATCTTTGTTATCATAGTCCATACAATTGTCGATAACGCCTTCAATCATCATCATTGCGGCATTTCGATAATACTCTTTTTCTTCGGCTGTGTCAGGAAGATATTTGCAAGCTTCAAGCATGCCGCAGGCGTTAACAAGAGCGGCAGAAGAATCTCTTGCTTCATCGCATTTCTCAACAAAATCGTAGTCATAATAAGGAATATTATCTTCGGGAAGGTGATTGAGTACAAAATAGCACACATCACGGTGAAGCGGGAGAAGGCTTTCGTCTTTGGTATATGTATATGCCACAGGGAAACCGTATACTCCCCATGAATGACCTCTTGACCAGCAGGAATCATCGGAATGACCCTGAAATGTGAGACCACGAACAGGTTTGTGAGTTTCAACTTCAAATTGATAGTGATGGAAGGACGAACCATCCTCACGAATAAGACAGCTTTCGGTGATTGCAAGCTGTGATTTAGCCGCATCAAGGAATTTTTGTTCACCGGTTTGTTCATATGTCCAGAAAAACAGCGGAATGTTCATGAGAGTGTCCATCATTGTTCTGCAACCGGGCTCACTGCTTGCATCAAAAGAACGCTGAATAAAACCACCCTTTTGAGAATACATGTTATCATAAAGATGGTTAGCAGCTTTTATTGCAAGCTCTTTGAGGCTTTCATCGCCTGTGAGTCTGTAGAGTGCTATAACAGACGGAGTATATACAAAACCAACATCATGATCCCAAAGACCTGTTTTTGTTTCAAAGCGTGTGAAATATGTTTTGATTTGCTGTTTTGCATGCTCCAGAAATCTTTCGTTGCCGGTGAGTTCATAGGCAAGAATTGTTGCACCGGTGTGCATACCTTGTGTCCAAGTGTTATTTTCGCCAAGTACATATTTATCTTCTTTTGAGCAAGCACCGGGGAAAAGACCGCCAAATTCATCGAGTTTTTTTAGCCATTTGTCTGTAGCTTTTTTTATTGTTGCTTGAATTTTTTCGGCAGGAATTTCATATTTGCCTGCAAAACGCGCAGGATTGTCAAGTTTAATATTACCTCTTACCATTTTGGAAATCTCCTTAAGTAAAATTTTGTCATTTTGATTATAACACATAATTTTTAGTTTGTAAATACAAAATGAGATTAAAAAGCAGATAAATTGGAGTTTATCGAGCTGATTAACACAAAGACGAAAGGCTCCCCTGCCTAAGGGGAGCTGGCAGTGAGCGTAGCGAAACTGACTGAGGGGTATTGCTGAAAGCGTTGATACTTCTGCGTTTCGTACCCCTCCGTCTTTGCCTAACGGCAAATCCACCTCCCCTTAGGCAGGG
>JAFQHQ010000127.1 GCA_017397885.1 Clostridia bacterium
AAAAGATGCTCTTTCAGTTTGGAATGCTCCTAATCGCAAGGAAGACGGCGAAGGCATAGACACACCTGCCGAGCATGCTCTTCCTACATTAGACTACACTGTAGAAGAAAGCATCGAAATTAAAGAACTCACAACTCTTTGCAAGGCTCCACTTGAGGCTACACTTGTTGATGTTATCATGGGCAAGAAAACAATTAAAGATTGGGAAGACGCGCTGAAAACTGCAAATAAAAACGGCTACACAAGACTTCTTGAAATCTACAATGATTGCTATGACAGATATCTTGAAAAAAAATAATTCAAACGGAGATGAATTTAATGAAAAAATTACTCAGTATCATTCTTTCCTTTGTGCTTATTATGAGCACTCTGCCCATGATAGCATCGGCAGAAACCACTTTAGATGCCATTGTGGCATCCCAGGATTGTCCTGTTCGAAGAGGAACAGATGCTAAAAAGAATCTTAACACCGAAAAGGACGGATATAACTGGTGTTATGCAAACACAGCCACATACAGCACTCCCACATACTACAGCTTTGACCTTCCCGAAATTCCCGAAGGTGAAACTGTAACCAAAGCTATGTTCAAAGTTCACTTTATGGATACAACAAATGTAGCCGGTGCGACTACATATCAGTTCAGGTTTTATCCTGTAAATGCATCATGGGATCAGACAACTCTCACCTTCAACACTCAGCCCCTTACCATGACAGGAAAATTCCCGGATTATGAGCCTGCTTTAACCTATGATATTCCCAAAGGAGCAAAGAATTCATCGACGGAATACGATATTGCACCTCTTGTAAGACAGTATCTTGCCTCCGGTGCAGACTACGATTTTTCTTTTGCCATATTGACCTATATAGCAAACGGTACAACCAATGGAGCGGCTAACATATATTCTCTTGAAAATGCCGACAGCTCTCTCCACCCCACACTCACACTCACAACCGACTCAATTCCCGGTTTTTCATTCGAATCGGTTTCTGTTGAAGACGGAGCAACAATTGCTCCCACTGATGATGTTACATTTAGCTTCAATAATGAAGTTGACCCTGCATCGGTAAGTGCATCCGATTTTTCGGTGAAAGATTTTGCGGGTAACCCGGTTGAAATTGCAGAAGGCGATTTTTCAGTGTCCGGCACAAACGTAATCCTTTCCAAGGACCTTGCTCCCTATGATGCATACACTGTTTCCCTTTCGGGCGTAGCAGATATATACGGACAGGAATTTGCAGGCTCAGCATCCGTTTCCTTCGTAACCGATGGTGGAGATAACCTCGTTGAAAGCAATATTATACTCAAGGATTCGGTAAAAATGACCAATTCAAACGGAACAATAAGCTTTGAAGCCGCATCTCAGTCTGCAAATCTTGGTAAATATGCATATCCGAAGAATTCAAGTAATAAACAAATTGGCTACATTGTGTTCAGATTTGACCTTTCCTCCCTTGATACAACCAAAAACCTTGCCGGTGTAAACTTCAAATGGGTAAACGACTACGACTGGAAAGGAACACTCAATGTATATGAAGTTCCTTACGGCGAATGGACCCAGCCAAGCGAAGCAGATGAAGCATATTATCAGGCAGTTGAAAGTGCAGTTGAAAGTGCAGTTGGTGATGCCTCCAACCTTGCCGCATCCTATCCCTTCGACTATGGCAACAAGCGTGGATCATATGAAGCTATAGTAGATGTTACGGAGAAAATCAATGATGCAATTGCAAACGAACAGACAGGCATAGCTTTTACCTTTGTTTACGATTCTAAAGATACAATTTACACCCACAACATTTACAATGAAAAAGACAGCAGATATCTTCCCGCACTCATGTGCACATCAACAACTCCGACTTTTGACGTTATCCAATCAACACCTGCAAAGGGCGGTGTGATGGATGGTATTATTGAACCTGTTGAAATGACTCTTGCAACTGCTCTCACCGATGAAACTGCAACCGCAGATTACATCAAGCTTGTTAAAGCTTCAAACGGTGATGAGGTTAATGCAACAATAAGCTATGAAAACGGTAAGCTCACAGTAACACCTTCTGCTGAGCTTGAAGAAAGAACAGCATATCAGATTGTTTTCAAGGCAGGTCTTGAAGATACTTTCGGCAATGTTGTTGCAGAAGATAAAATTGTAAATAGCTTCAAAACCTCCACAGCTCTTGAATTCTTCGGAATCAAAATTACAAATGAATTAACCCCCGTATATGACACCTGTGTTGAAATTGAAAACTACACTGCAAACACGGATGTTACCGCAGTTGCAAAAATTAAGAACAATTCTTCTTCCGACCTTGATGCGGTTATGCTCATCGCAATCTATGGCGAAGATCACACCCTTATTGCAGCAGACCTCACCGGCGGTATTGATTGTGCTCCTGCAAATGATGAAACTCAGTTCTCAAAAACAATAACAGTTCCCGAGGATGCAAGTGCAACCTACATTAAAGCCTTCATCTGGGATAACGTTAACACAATCAGACCTATTTTTGAACATGCTCTGATAAATCAGGCACAGTAATTTTAATACCTGACTTTCCCAACAAGGAGTGTTCACATGAAAAAATTAAAACAATTAGTTTTGGTTGTAGCAATTGTCTCTCTGATGCTTGTGTCCTTCGGGGCACAGGCATCGGGTGAAATTGATATAACCGAAGACATATTCACCGGTACAGTGACCGTGCAGGCAAACTTTGAAAATTGCAAAAGTGAGCCTGTGTCTGTTCAAATTGTACCTCTCGACACCGATATTGATGATATGGCAGAAGATCACTCTTATGCGCTGACTGAAATGGTATATTTCAATCAGACCAATTCCGATTCTTCGGGGAATGTGATCTTTACCTTTCCTCTTAAAGCCGACACCGGCAAATACATTGTTCGTATGCATTCAATGACAAACCCGGATTCGGCATCCGAAAAGCTTTTTGTATACACAAGCTACACTGATGCATTGGAATTCTGGAACGGTGTTATCGATTCACCTGCACAAAACTTAACTGCTCTTATAGATATTTTAAATATTGATGACGAGCTTATTGACGGTATGAAAGATGACAGCGATCTTCATGCTCTTATTGAAAGCTATGAAGACATTGGCGAATTCACAAAAGAGAATGCAGATAAATTATTTATGCAAATCAGAAAAGACTGTGAAGAACTTACTCTTTTAAGAGAGGCTTTGTCTGAAATCAGGCTTTGTGAGAATGTGTCACAGGTAAGCACAATCATCAAAAATGAATCATATGCGGAAGTTCTCGGTATTTCAGATTATGTTGAGAGATATTTTTCTCTCAAAACCACCCGAATTGTCGACAAAGCTTTGGCAGGAAAGGAATTTGAAGATGCCAAAGACTTTTCCGACATCTTTGTTGAAGCTCTCAAAAAAGCCGAAGATGATGAAGAAGAAAACGAAAAAGGCGGTTCATCCTCCTCTTCATCAAAAGGTGGTTCGGGAAGTCTCGGAACCTCGGTTAATGTAGCTCCCGTATACACTAATCCCGAAGTTGTGCTTCCGTTTAACGATTTAACAAGTGTACCCTGGGCAAATGAAGCCGTAGCATCACTTTACTCAAAAGGAATTATAAACGGAAAAAGCGAAACTGCTTTTGCACCCGGTGACTATATTTTGAGAGAAGAATTTGTAAAAATGATTGCAGTATATCTCGGACTTGAGATTTCGGACACAGAAACTTCGTTTGATGATGTTGACAAAAATGCATGGTATGCACCTTACGTTGCAGCGTCGGTTAAATCCGGTTTTATAAGCGGATATTCCGATTCTTCCTTTGGTACAGGTGACTATATCACCCGTCAGGATGTTGCGGTAATTCTCAGTCGAATTGCAAAGCTTCCCTCTGATGCAGCTGCAATCACCTTCACCGATGATGGAGAAATTGCATCATATGCCAAAGATGCCGTGAAAGCACTTGCATCAAAGGGTGTAATCAACGGTTCAAATGGTGCTTTTATGCCAAATAGCTATTCCACAAGAGCCGAAACCGCAGTTATGATATACAGACTTGATAAGTCCATAAAGGAGGGTATGTGATGAGAAAAATATTATCGATAGTTACAGCATTGATGATTTTGTCAAGCGCACTTTCAACAAACATTTTTGCATCAGATGCCTCAAATTCTGATGCCTTGGCTGAAACTACGCTCCTTTATGACCTTGGAGTTGTGGGTTTTGACAAACCCTCCGATATTGCAGTGACAAGAGCCGAGTTTACTCGTTATGCAATGAAACTTGCCGATATTCCCGTAACGCCCCATGTGGGAACTGTATTTTCCGATGTTACAGATTCAAATCCCGACTATAACTACATCATGTCGGCAGTGGATTTCGGTATGATTTCAAAAGCAGAAAGCTATCGTCCCAACGACACGGTAACCCTCAGTGAAGCAATAAAAATTATCGTAACCCTTCTTGGTTATGATTACATGGCAGAAGTCAAGGGCGGATATCCGCAAGGGTATTTGCAGACCGCCCGCGATATTGAGCTTCTTGACGGAGTGGGGGACACAAACGGTGAAATTAATCAGCCGGAATGTTCATTGATTCTCTGCAATGCATTAAACATACCCCTTCCCGAAATCACCTACACCGAAAATGGTGCCACTCAGTATCGTAAAGGCAGCGAAACCATTCTCAGATCATGGAGAGGCATAAAAACAGTTAATGGAATTGTTGACGGTAATGCTTACTATTCTGTTGCAAACAGCGACGGTCTCGGAGAAGGCAGGGTTTCCATTAACGGTGAAGTGTATAACAGCGGCAAAATAAATACCAATTCACTTTTTGGTTATGATGTTGAAGCCTATGTTGACATTGACACAAACACCGTTGTTTCATGTTCAATAACGGAATCAAATAAGGTTTTAAGTATATATGCAGAGGATATTGTTTCCTACAATAACCGCAAATTTGTCTATACCGATGCAAACGGAAAAGACAAAACCGTTTCAATCGGAATGGACACCGACATTTTCTTAAATGGTAAAATGTTTGCTTTTGACAGCGCAAAGGCAATTCCCGAGTCCGGCAGTCTTACCTTTATTGCTCCAAACGGCTCAGACTGGACAACACTTCTCATAAAATCCTACAAAACAACTGTTGTGGATCGTATTTCTAAGTCAGACAACATCTATATAGACAAATATAGTCCCGACAATAATCTGTATCTCGATCCCGATGAAACAGAAATCATAATAACCAATCAGAACGGCGAAAAGCTTACCGTTGACTCAATTACAATAGGTGATGTTCTTTGTGCAGCTATTTCGGATGACGGAAAAATTGCCGAAATTATCTTGGTCAGAGACAGTTTCAGAGGCACCTATTCGGGCTATGGCAACGGTTATATTCAGATTGACGGCACAAACTACAAATTGTCCTCTTCAATCTCAGAAAAGGTTTCAGATATAATTACCCTTGGCAAGGATGCAACCTTCAAGCTCGATGCCGATCATCGTGTGGCAGACATAATTCCCGTGTCAGCTGCAGGCGAAGAGGTTGGCTATCTGATTGTCGGAAAATACAGCGAAAAAGGTATGTCCAAGAGCCTTAATGTATGTATTTTGAAGCTTGACGGCACAATTGGTACATATACATTTGCCGACACTTTCACCATTAACGGCACCGGTTATAAAGACATTGCCAAGGCATGGAACGCTCACAAGAGTCCCGATTACAATTCCCTTCTTTGCGGTATGGTGAAATATAAGCTCAACTCAGACAATGAGCTTACAAGCCTTACATATTCCGACAAAGAAGGCGGAAACGGCGGTCTCTATGTTACCCAGACCGTTGAAAAAGCAGATGAATACCATACCTATCAGCAGTGGTTCAACAGTGTTGGTAACGATATTATCTGTGACACAAGTCTTAAAATATTCAAAGTTCCAAATCCCTTATATTCGGTTGATAACATAGACCTTGAACAATACACCGTTGAAGCACCTTCATATATTTCGGCAAACTGGGTGGCTGAAGGGCATAAGCTTGTGGGCTACACAACCAAGCCCGATGACGGACTCAGCCAATATCTTCTTATGCAGAAAATCGAAGATGATTTTGCTGCAGGTGAAGTTACAATCAGCGGCAATCCCTACATGGTAAACGCTGTTAAAAAAGTTATTCACAATGAAGAATACTGCGAAGCCATGGAGCTTTGTAACACTTCATATTCTGCATCAGCCCCCCTTGTGGTATATTCAAAGGGAGAAAATGATTTCACCGATGCAGGGGTTAAAGGCGGAGATATTGTCAGAATCAACACCACAGAAAACAGTATTGTCAGAGGTTTTGAGATTATTTACAAGAAAGGCGACAAGCTTTTCTCAAACGGAACAACAAGTGTTTCCAACAGTAATGTCCGTGTACCTTCAACTTTAATCAAACTTGCATCGGCACACAGACTTCGTTCACAAGTCCTCGACGTTATACCATTGAACGTTTCTCATGAGTCTGCTACCGAAAGTGACTATACACCAATTTATTTTGCATCTCAGAAAATTCAGAGATACGATGACAGGCTTAAATGTGTTGTGGATGCAACTTTGAATGATATTAAAGATTATGAAACCTTCGGCAAAAGTGCCAGCACCTTGATTTATTACCGTTCCACTTACGGTCATGCATCTGTATTTCTGATTGATGATTAAGGTGAACATTATGAAATATTGTAAAGCAATTATATCGCTGTTGGTTATTATCACGGTTGCAACAGGAGCCTTTGTTTGTCCGGTTAACACCTTCGGAGCGGAATCGCCAATAACCTTTCCTCAGATAAGCGCATCAATGCTTGCCGGGGAGCTTGAACCGGTAATTAAAAAAGGTCATCCTTTCATTGTGGCAGACAGTGATAATTTCGACAGGGTACGGGAGTATGCCTTCGGAAAAGACGAAACCATCACCCGCCAGTATGAGCTGATTAAGGCAAAAGCTTCTTCACTTCTTGATGAGCCTCTTTTAAAGGTCAGTGCCGATGTCACCAATTCTTCCTACATAGGCACGGCAATTTCCTTTTGGAACAACATTATGAATCTTGCCCTTGTGTGGCAGATTGAAGGCGACGAACGCTATGCCCAAAGGGCATATGAGCAAACCTTGTATTTTTGCAATATGCCCTCCTGGGGAACCTATCAGATGATAGACAATGTCCAGACGGCTTTTGGTGTGGCTCTTTGTTATGATTGGCTATATGACTGGCTTTCCGATGAGCAGAAGGACACTCTTGTTTATGCCCTTCGTAATCTTCATCTTGATGAAATATCCGACCTCTACGATAACCGTTCGAAACCTGAATATAAGTGGAGCTTTCATCAGAATGTATTCGCTTCAAACAATCACGGACTGATGAATAACACGCTTACCTTTCTTGCTGCAATGGCAATTGCCGAAACGGATATGGAGTTTTGCACCGATGTTATGGAGCATGCAACCCAAAATCTTGAACGGTGCTTTGCTCATTGGTATCCCGATTCTGCGTGGTTCGAAGGTGTGGGATATTGGGGATATGCAGGTCCGTATATGGCAAGGTATTTCCTTACAATGAAAAATGCCTTCGGTCACTGCTTCGGCTATGAGGACATCGACTGCCTTATGAATGCATCCGATTTTGTCATATATGCCCAAAGCAGTCAGGGAGCCTTTGTGTGGGATGATATGACTATTTCTGTCAATCAGAAATCACCCATAATATATTCCTACGGTGTGTTGAAAGAAGACATAGGACTTCAGAAATATGCACTGGAAAACACCCCTGTTCACACCTCTCCCGACCCGGTGTTTTGTCTGGAATACAATCCTCACACGGGTTATGACTCAGATCTTGAGCTTGATCTCGACAAGCATTTTCGTGACATCGACATGGTGACAATGAGAAACACTTTTAATTCCGAACAGGAAATATGGTGCGGTATGGCGGTTCAGGAAAGCCGTTCGACAAATGGCATGATGAATTCCGGCACTGTTGCCCTTGATGCTCTCGGTGAACGTTGGATAATGAATCACGGCAGAGAAAATTATTACAAGGGCTATTGGGAACAAGACGGCAGACGTTGGCAGTATTACCGTACAAGAGCGGAAGCCAACAGCTGTATTGTCATAAATCCCTCGGAATACGGCGGTCAGAATATTGATTCAAAAGATGTTATTGATACCTTTGTTTCATCACCGGGAAGTGCCTTTGCCATTTCCGACCTTACCGAAACTTATGAAGGTCAGGTCACTTCCTACAAAAGAGGAATAAATCTTTTTAATAACCGCAAAACCTTTGTGGTTCAGGATGAAATTGTTCTGACTGAAGCCTCGGAGCTGTATTCCTTTTTCAATATCTATAAATCGGACATAGAGATTCTTGAAGACGGAAAGAGTGCAATAATCTCAAAGGACACAAAAAAGCTCTATGTAGATGTCAACTGTGACAACGATTTCACATTTTCGGTTATGGAATGTGAGCCATTGCCCACATCTCCCGTCCCCGAAAACCCCAACAGTGATAACTCGGATTTTCAAAAGCTTGCAATTCACATTAAAAATGCTTCATCTGCAAACATAAGAGTGACTTTTACTCCATATCTTTGCGACAGTGAGATTGAACATATTTCATTCCTTCCTTTTATCCCAATGAATCAATGGGAAAAAGAAGATGAACTGAAGGAAGCGAAGCTTTCGGCAATCTATGTGAACGGCAAAAAAATAAGCAGTTTTAATCCCGACCAAAGATACTATGAAATAATAAACAACTCCAATTCTTGCTCTGTCACGGCAAAGGCTGATGAGGATTTGTACAATGTCACCGTGACAAGCAAAAATGGCGGAAAACGAGCCGAAATATTTGTTTCGGATAAATCCGACCCATCGGTTTTTAACACCTATGTTGTGGATTTGTCGGGCAAATCAAAGCTTACCTATCCGAAATCAACCTACACTCACTCTACATTCAAAGGAGTTATGATGCCTCAGGAGTTCTACCGTATGCAGAATTCTAAAGATAAAGGCATTTTCTATGTAAAAGACACAGCTCCCGCAAATGTGAAATCTGCAGTGTTAATCCTTTACACCTCAGTGGTCGGCGAAAGTCTTCCCACCAGGCTTAAAGCTTGTAACATCAAATGGGACAAGGATTTGAAATATTTGTCAATGTTAAAATCCGGCATTTGTGTTGATGAAGATTTCATCACTTCAATAAGCGGAACGCCAAGCTCGGTATATAGTGAAAAAATGACGGAGACTGTGTATGACATCACAGAGTTTATACCTGAAAACGGCGGTGATTACACACTTGCCATGATTCCCTATTATTCCAATGCCGATTTTTTGAATGTAGCATCTCACCGAAACAGTGATGCCAACCTCAGACCGGTTATAGAATATATCTACGAACAATAAATATCCTGACATAAAAAATCTTAATCGATGTTTTCTGTCGGGTTATCCTCCAATCAACATATCAACAGAAGGGATTGGTCATATGAAATCAAAAAAATTATTATCACTTCTTCTTTGTGCTCTCATGCTTCTGTCATCCTTTGAAGCATTTGCAGTCACCGAGGAGGAAAATGTCTTCTATGCAACAGAAGACACCTACATTGTAAGCGGAAGCCGCTGGGAAAACAAAAACTACGGCGACGCTTCGAGCATGCTTTTCGGAAGTGCCTACAACAGAACTGCACTATTAAAGTTTGACCTTTCAAATGCAGATCTTTCTTCTTTTAAAGGAGCACTTCTTGAGCTTAATGTCAGAACAGCGTCATCGGGCGGGTCAATCAACATCTACACAGCCCCCTCCGACTGGAACGAAAAAAGCCTGACATGGAAAAAAGCAAATCAGGACTATGAATTTGTTGTAAGCTATGCAATTAAATCTGAAGGAGACCACAAAATCGCATTCACTCTTAACCGTGCTCTTGAGCAGGCAAAAGAAAACGGAAGCGGCATCATCACCCTTGCTCTCAAATCTGATGCAGAGTGCATAAATGTTTCCTCGTCCGAAAACTCCAACGTAGCTCAGAGGCCCAAAATCACTCTTACCGAGGACAATGCATTCATTAAAGGTCAGCTTGACTTCCAGTTCCCTCAGGTCAGCCGTGAAATGCTGAAAGCTGAAATGGAAAAGGTTGTGGCAAAGGGTCACCCCTGGCTTCTTGCAAACGATAAGGACATAGAAAAAATCAGAGAATATGCCTATGGTAAGGATGAAGTTCTTACTGAACACTGGAAAAATATGAAGGCTAAGGCAGATGAACTTTTGACAGAAGATATAATCAAAATAGACCATCTTAACCTGAACACTCAATCCTACATAGGCGACGGAACACGAATGTGGGAGAATAATCAGATTCTTGCTTTGGTTTATCTTGTTGAAGGTGACACAAAATACGCCCGAAAAGCATATGAGCAGGCGGAATACCTTGCCAAGCTCAAAACCTGGGGAACCTATCAGCGAATAGATAACATCAGAGCCGCAATGACGGTTGCAATCTGTTATGACTGGTGCTATGATGCACTTTCGCCCGATCAGAGAGAAATCCTCGTAAAAGGACTTCGAACTCTTCATCTCGATGAAATTCCCGATGTTTTCAGAAATCCAAAAAAAGAAGAATACAGATGGAGTATTCATCAGATGTACTTCTCAGATAGCAATCATGGACTGATGGATTGCTCTCTTTCCTTTATGGCGGCAATGGCAATCTGCGAAACCGACATGGACTTTATGACCGATGTTATGCAGCTGACAATGAAACAGCTTGAAGTACCTTTTAACCACTGGTATCCCGACTCTGTGTGGTATGAGGGTGCCGGCTACTGGAACTATGCAGGTCCTTTTACAACAAGGTTTATCATGTGTTTGAGAAATGCCTTCGGTCACAGCTTTGGTTATGACAAAATAGATTGTCTTTTGAATGTTGCCGATCACCCGATTCATGCAAACACTGCAATAGCTTCATTTATATGGGGTGACACCTTCAAGACCAATCGCAATGAAGCTATTCCCATAATGTATAGCATGGGCAAGCTCAAAGGAGATATCGGTCTTCAGAAATATGCTATTGATAATGCTGACGTAATAAAGAATGGTGCCGATCCGATTTTTGCCCTCGACTATGACCCCACAGTAGATTATAACGAAGAAGCAGAGTTCACTCTTGACAAGCTTTTCAGAAACTGTGACAATGTTTTCATGCGTAACACCTGGGAGGGTAGTCAGGAAACTTGGTGTGCCATGGGTGTACAGGAAATCAGACCCAACAACGGTATGATGAACTGCGGTTCCATTGGTTTTGATGCCATCGGTGAACGCTGGATAATGAACCCCGGCAGAGAAAACTATTACTCGGGTTATTGGAATCAGGATACAACCCGTTACACCTGGTACCGTACAAGAGCCGAAGCCAACAGCTGTCTTGTAATCAATCCCTCTGAATTCGGTGGTCAGAACATCGACGCCGCCGACACCATCGGTGTGTTTGAATCCGAAGAAGGCGAAGCCTTTGCAATTGTTGACCTCACCGAAACCTATAAGGGTCAGGTTGAGTCCTACAGACGAGGAATCGGGCTTTTCGACAGTCGCAACAGCTTTGTGGTTCAGGATGAATTTGTGCTCACAGAACCCTCCGAGGTTTATTCCTTCTTCAACTGCTACCTCAGCGAAATCGAAGTCCTCGAAGACGGCAAGAGTGCAATTGTTACCAAAAATGATGCTCCCAACAAAAAGATGTATGTGACAGTGGAAAGCGACAAAGAATTTACCTTAAGCTCCATGTATGCAGAGCCACTTCCCACTTCGCCCACACCTCCCGAGCCAAACTCATTGAACCGTGACCTCAGAAGACTTGCCGTTCATTTTGACAAGGTAGACTCTGCCAATGTCAGAGTATGCTTCACACCTTACCTTTGCGAAGAAGAGCTTTCTGTGATTGACATCGGCGAATTTGTTCCTATGTCCGAGTGGAAAGCATCTGAAACAAGAAAAGAACGTCCTGTACTCAATGACCTTAAAATTAAGGGTACATCTGTTGAAGGCTTCAATCCTGCCGACAGATGCTATAAATTTGAAACAGAGCTTGAAGCTTCCGACGTTACTCCCGTGTATGACAGTTCAAAATATGATGTTAAGGTTCGCAAGGATGAATCCACCGATTCATTGAGCATTCTTGTTATCGATAAGAACGACTCTAAAAACATCAACAGCTATTCAATCGGTGTTCCCATTGTTCCGGTACCGAGCTTTGTTGACACTTCCGATATGGCAGTTCTCACAGTAACCGACATTCAGGCTCCCGTACCTCAGGCGGAAAACGGCATTGAAAATATGTTCGATGGTGACATTTCCACAAGATGGTCAGGAAACGGCATCGGCAATCAGATGAGAATCACCCTTGATAAGGTGCATGAAATCGGATGCATTGGTTACAATCACTATGAGGGTGACCAGAACAGAATTCAGTATTTCGATGTTGAAGTGTCCGATGACGGAATAACATGGACAAAGATAGGAATGTTTGAAAGCTCCGGCGTAACCGCAGACATGGAATATTATGATCTCGGTAACGTTAAAACAAAATATATCAGAATAACTTATCAGGGAACAAATATTGGTGCATGGAACTCCATTTGCGAACTGAAAGTGTTTGGGAAATAATCGGAAATACAAGTTTCTTCATTGAACTTCCATAAACGAACAAATCCCGCTCCGACCGGAGCGGGATTTGTTCGTTTATTATATATCATCAATTATATCTTCGTGATAGCTTTTTTGAAATTTCGAAGGTGTAACTCCTTCAATCACTTTGAATTTGGAAATAAAATACGTGTAATTGTTAAATCCCGATTCAAAGCATGCATCCGTAATGCTTTTTCCCTTATAAAGCAAATGCTTGGCATAGGCTATTTTTTGGATGTTGATATACTCACTTGGGGTGCATTCGAATATTTTTTTAAACATCCTTGCAAGATATGTGCTTGTAATTTTACAAAATTCTGCAACCTCATCAATGCTTTTCAGGTTGACAAAATTAGTATTAATGTATTCAATCGCATCCCTGAGTTTGGGAGGAAGGTTGTGAGCGTTAAGGTAGGAATTGTTATTTGCTCTGTGTGAAAAAATAATATCAATAATCTGAATTATGTAGGACCAGACGAGCAAATCCTTGTTTTCGCTGTCAGATGAAATAACCTTTTCGATTCTGTTCATTTTTTGAACCACTCTGTCGCATGATTCCGAGCCCAGGGAAACAATGTTTGGTGTGTTTGAGGTATCATAAAAAAGTTTTGAAAACATATTATTTTCTTTCATGTGTTCAAAAAACATCAACGGAAAATCTATTTCGTAAAAATGTTCAAAAGCGTTTGTTTTCATATAGGTAGCAAATTCATCATAGTCTTTAATGACAATGACATCACCCTTTGAGGGGTAGTAAACTATGTCATCAAAAATAAAGGCGAAGCCGACTTTAATACAAATGAACATAGTGCAATAGTTTAAACGTCTGCCGTAGGTTCCGGGATTGCGATATACATAGTATTTGTTGTGACCGTACACAACAACGGGATAATGAGCATCTTTGGCGTATGAATATGTAGCATAATGCCACTCTCCTGAACCGGGAATTATTCTGAAATAGTCAAATTTGACAAAATCTGTTTTTTTGTCGGTAATTTCAATTGCTTTAACCAAAATACCACCTCCGGAACGTAAAAATCAATATAATAATTATATAACAAAAATCACTTCAAGTCAAGGGATTGATGGCGTAGCTGATAGTGAATTTGGACTTGTATTTTCCGGGATTAAAACATGTTATAAAATGTAATGCTATGCTTAGAATGACAAATAATGCATGGCAAAAATTTTTAAAACATATTTGTCGGATGATAATGAGTCGGATATGTTCAAATTGGAGTTTGTCGGGGTGTTTAACGCAAGGAAGTTGTAGGGGAGGGTCTCTGTGCCCTCCCGTATATATCGATGTTTTCTCACCGGGAGGG
>JAFQHQ010000128.1 GCA_017397885.1 Clostridia bacterium
CTTGCAGGGCCTGCAAACAAGCAAGGCAGAATTGCGGCGGATAATATTGCGGGATACGAGAGCGTTTATACCGGCACGCAGGGCTCAGCGGTGTTAAAACTTTTTGATATGACAGTTGCAACCACCGGTCTTAATGAAAAGTCGGCTACTGCGGCAGGGATTGATTACGATAAGACCTACACCTATTCAGCATCCCACGCCACCTATTATCCCGGTGCGGCACAGATGTCCATCAAAGCGCTGTGGGATAAGAAAACGCTGAAGATCATCGGCGCGCAGATTGTCGGCTTTGACGGCGTGGACAAGCGTATGGACGTACTTGCCACCGCCATTCGTTTAGGTGCTAAAATCACCGATCTTACAACCCTTGAACTTTGCTATGCACCGCCTTTCGGCAGTGCGAAAGACCCCGTCAATATGCTCGGCTTCGTTGCCGAAAATATCGTCAGCGGAAAACTAAAACAGTTCTTCTGGCACGATGTTGAAAATCTCCCCCGTGACGGCAGTGTTTTCTTGCTCGACACCCGTACACCGTATGAAGTAATGTATGGTAAAATTGATGGCTTTGTCAATATTCCGCTTGATGAATTGCGTGAACGACTTGATGAAATTCCAAAAGATAAACCTATTTATGTTCATTGTCATTCGGGGCTTCGTTCCTATCTTGCTTGCCGTATTCTCACAGGCAACGGTTACGACTGCTATAACCTTGCAGGCGGATGGCGGCTCTATGAATCGGTAATAAACGAGCGCACCGTCCCTGAATACTCTTGTAAAGATTGCAAATAAATATGGTTATAATGGTTATGGTTAGTCGAAACAAACTTGTTTCGACACAAAATCTTTGATTTTGCGGCAAATTTTCTTTGAAAATTTGTCCATACCCATTGCAATGAATGTTGTGCAAAATTAAATCATAGAATTTAATTTTGCTATATCCGCTTAAAAAGTGGCTTGTCGAAGCGCTTTCAAGCGTTTCGACAAACAACAATCATTATAAAAATGACCGCTGAGGAATCGAAACTCCTCAGCGGTGTTTTTTCTATTTCATTACCTTTACAAAATGGAACATCACATCAGGTCCTTCGCCCTTGTCGTGTTCTTCATCGTCGGGCATAGGTTGATCGGGCTGAAAGTATTCACACCAAAACTCATCAATCTTAAAACCGCATTTATTAACGTAAAAGTGAATATTACGCTTTTCAAAATATGGAGTGCAGGTCTCCCAAACCTTTGTTTCGGGATGTAATTCCTCAACTGCAAGCCAAGCGCCGTATCCAATACCTTTTGTATGCTCTTCGGGAGAAACAAAAAGAATTTCTAGTTCGTTTACATTAGTTTCTTTGTCGATTTTAAGAATAACACCGCCTACATTTCTACCGTCTAAAACAATGCGGTATGTTTCACTATCAGGTGCATCGATACAGCGTTCAATAGTTTTTCGGGAAATGATTTCACCGTCATCATCAATGTGGTTATCTCGCTCGCCAAACTCTTGCAATGCACCATACTTAAACGACCATTGATTATCTAAAATAAACTGCTCTCTGTCATCCTCAGTTAATGGCACAAGCGTAACTTTTGTGTTTTTCATAGCAACCTCCTAAAAATAAAAAACTCCGGTCATTGCACACACAATAACCCGAGCTCACTCGGACACCTAATCCGGCACTTTTGAATGCTACGGCACTCCGCCTCCGGTGACCAATATTTTTTTAATTTATTATAGCATATAAAATTTGAAAGTCAACTATGTACTCTCTGCCACATAGCAGAGAGGTTTTTACTATTTATCAAAAGAAACAGGTTTTGTATCGTTAGTCGCAAATGCGTTAGGACCGGGATCCGACATTGAAAAATACATTTTAGCAGCCTTTGTTGTACCGAAATCTCGGTTAGAGCCGGAGTTCTGTACCTTGTTAAAGGCATCTCGGAACATCTGATTGTGCGCTTCCTCACGGTTTAAAAGGAAATCGATGGTCTCACGCACCTTTTTATCGTCAATCTGGCGATAAAGGTATTCGTAAACCACCTTTGCACGTTGTTCGGATGCGATATTGCTGAGTAGATCTGCACAGAGGTCTCCTGTAACTGTCACATAGTCGCCCGTCCAGGAGTAGCCCGAAGCGTTTATAAGACCAGGATTAAGACCTAAAAGCACGTGGGACTGAATTTCACCTGATGGCACCTTCTCGGCATCAACATCGTGTCCGTTAAGCAGATTGATTGTTTGCGCAACCATCTCCATATGACCAAGTTCTTCGGCGGCAATATCAAGAAATAAATCCTTAATCTCAGGGTCTTTAATTCTAAAACTCTGGGACATATACTGCATAGCCGCCTTAAGCTCGCCGTTACCGCCGCCAAGCTGTTCCTGCAAAAGCGCCGCATACTGCGGATTAGGTTTCTCTACTGCTACAGGATGAAATAGCATCTTTTCGTGTTTAAACATAAACTTACCTCCGTTAATATTGTATTAGATATTCTTTCCATTTTTTATGGTGATATGCAAAGGATAACTACCTTGCTGCTAATGATTTTATTGATTTGCCTTCGTGATGCTTTCTAACAATTTTATCAATTGTTTTTTGTGTTGTATCAGGTATTCCTTTTTGTCATTGTTCGTTTTTAACGGACTTGTTCAGTTGTTAGCATCCTTTTACTATTGAGTAGAAAAATTCATAATTGTGTGTTATAATCAACTAAATAAATTGTTATTTAACGGTGATACGATATGGGAGATATTTTAATTAAAATACTTGTCTGTTTTCTCGCAGGAGCAGGGGCAGGCATTGGAACGGGATTTGCGGGAATGAGTGCTGCCGCCGTTATCGGCCCTATGCTGATAACATTTTTGGGTGTACCTGCTTACGATGCGGTCGGAATAGGGCTTATCAGTGATGTTTTGGCAAGCCTTGTCAGCGCATATACCTATAAGAAAAGCGGAAATTTGGATGTTAAAAACAGTTTACCGCTACTCGTGAGCGTTCTGATCGTAACGATGATCGGCAGCTTTGTAGCCAGTTTTCTGCCCGAACAAGCCATGAGCGGTACTATGCAGATAGCACTAATCATTATCGGCTTGCGTTTCATATTAAAACCTGTAAACAAGACAAGAGAACAGCTGGAAGCAGTTTCTCCTAAAAGCAGACTAATTAAGGCAATCATCGGCGGTGTATTTGTTGGATTTATCTGTGGCTTTGCTGGTGCAGGCGGTGGAATGATGCTACTGCTTGTTTTGACCTCATTCCTCGGTTATCCCATGCATTTGGCAGTAGGTACAAGCGTGTTCATTATGGCGTTTACTGCTCTTACAGGCGGTATCAGCCACTTTGTGATCGGTGGAGTTCCGGATATTCTTTGCCTCGTGTTGTGCGTTGTATTTACTCTGCTTTGGGCAAGAATCGCTGCAAAAATCGCCAACAAGTCTAACGCAAAAACCTTAAACCGCGTGGTCGGTATTGTTATGATTGTCACTAGCATCGTGATCTTGGCTGTTAATTATTTTTAATGTAATCAGTTCGAAATATTTTTAATTGTTGAGGCAGACTATGAAAGACAAATGTTTAATTTGCACAGAACAATCAATGCATCGGTGTGAGGTGCAAATACTATGAAAAAAGTTAAAGGATTGATTATAATGCTTTTAATATCTCTATCACTATTTGGAATGACCGCTTGTAGCAGCGAAAATGGAAAATCATCGACCTATGAACAGATTACCGCCGAACAAGCAAAAACTATTATGGACACCGAAAAGGATTATATAATTATCGATGCGAGAACCGAGGAAGAATTTGCCGAGGGACATATCAAAAATGCAATTTTAATCCCCGAATACGAAATAGCAAACAGAGCTGAAAAAGAACTGCCCGACAAAGAGCAACTTATCCTTGTTTACTGCCGTAGCGGTAGAAGAAGTAAAATTGCATCCGAAGAACTTGTTAAACTCGGCTACACCAACGTAAAAGAATTCGGTGGCATCATCGACTGGCCGTATGATATTGTGAAATAAAACGCTTGACTCTGACGTAACGTAATACCTTATACTGTCAAATGAGAGGTGATTATTGTGAAAATGCAGATAAAAGAGTTTGC
>JAFQHQ010000129.1 GCA_017397885.1 Clostridia bacterium
ACAATTGCTTCATCATCCGTCATATCTCTGACTATTACGGGAATGTCTTCGAGCCCAAGTTTTCTGCACGCTTCCAAGCGACGATGACCTGAGATAAGCTCATAACCACCATCCGGCAATGGTCTTGCGATAAGAGGTGTTATAGTGCCGAGTTTGTCGATACTCTCAACAATTTTCTTCATATCTTCGTTGTCCTTAACAACAAACGGATGATCATGAAAAGGTTTGATTTCTGTTATCGGAATGTTCTGAACATTCTCGGTTATGTTATTTTTCATCGTACATATTCCTTCTTTCTTATTTTAGATTTACGACCTAATGCAAGGTTTTGTGCTTGCATTTCGATACATATGTTTTTGTTCATTTTCGGATAGTCCTCTAATATTGTGAGGGCTATCTTTTTCTCTTTACGAAGTTGTTTAAGTAAGGCTGTGCAGTTGTTTCTGCTCTCAAAGAGTTGTGCTCTTTCAGTTTCGTCGGTACACCTACGCAGTTTGTTATAAATTTTTGTGCGGTGATTTGTGAAATCATTTATCAGTTTTTCGGTATGTTCAATGAAGCTTTGCACATCATAAATAGACTTGATTTGTTTATGCGAAACGAGGGTAACTTGTTTTGTTATCCTATCAATATGCCTCCAAGCTTCTTTCATTTCAGGTGACAAAGGCTTACGCTGAGTGTATCTTGGTAACTTACCTAACAAGTAAAGATAATGCAGATACTTTGCGTAAATCCCCGTTATTCTTCTTGTGTGTCTAAAGCTCCCACGAAACACAATCGTTCTAGGTTTAAAAGTTTTCAGTTCTCGCTTTTGCCGTTCATACACAGCAAAGTTTCGCCAACCCTGATTGCCCATTTCTTTTATTCTACTGACTATGGACTCGTTGGTGTAATCATCACCCAAGCGGTACATTCTCACAGATTTTTGGCTGTTCACAGATTGAATCGTCCAGTATTTTCGTGTAGAGTTCACGTTTACAGCATAGCCTTGTTCTCTCATCAGATACTTAAAATCAGGAAAGCCACGGCAATGTTCTATGGCGAAATCTATCGCCTCTCTCATAACATTAAAGGTGGTTGGCTCACCGTTTTTCTCTGCAAAATATATACTTCTCGGTGTTTTGCCTGACGGATTTCTAATCAAGCTCAAGCCGTATTCAAAACACAAACTGTCAGATAATTCACGAAATTTGTAATAAGTTCCTTTGTTGCAGTTGAACTTTTTGCCCGTCCACATATTCACAGAGTTGACTACAAAATGATTGTGATAAGTGCCTGTATTGAAGTGAGTTGCGACCAAAACCTGATGCTCGCCGCCCCACATTTTTCTTGCAAGCTCCACACCAATTTTGTGACAAATCTCAGGCGTAACCTCTCCAGTTTTAAAACTTTGATAAGCGTGGTAAGCAACATTCCCTGATGTTTTTCCAAATCGTTCTTGAACAGAATTCATTTCATCAAAGGCTGTTTCAACATTACAATTCGCTCCTGTCACATAGCACCCTTGTTCGGTTTTGCTTGAGTCATCAGCGTAGTGTAAGACCTTTTTGAGGTCAGTATAAATTGTCTTTTCAGGGTTAGCAGCATATCTTAAAACTCTCGATACGCTGTCCTTAATAGCCCATATTTTCGTTGTCGCCACCGCTGTCACCGTCCTCGTCAGAGTGATAAACTGCAAGAAGTTTTTGCTCAATTGCATTGAGCTTCACCTCTAAAGTTGCGTTGCTCACCGTGTAAAAATCTCTTTGTAAGTCGTTGACCAAAGCATAAACTTCATAGAGTTTTTCGTTTGGTTTCTCACTTAGTTTTTTATTAAGTCCGACCTTTCTGAGGTATTCTGAGAGTGAAAGCCCACAGCGTTTTGCGAATCTG
>JAFQHQ010000130.1 GCA_017397885.1 Clostridia bacterium
CGGCAATCGAAACACTCAAAGCAAGACCTTCCGCATGGTGGGACAAACTCATTTTTGCTCTCATCGGTGCAGCTGCAAGCGGAATCATTTCTTATTTCGTAAAGTGAAAGGATGATTAAAATGACAAAAGAAAAGGTTATTAATATTCTTGAAAGAGCCGGTAAAACCTTCTTGCAGGCGTTCCTGTCAGCAATATCGGTTGATGTTCTACTCGGTGTAACAGATTTTGCTGCATTAAAGAAAGTCGGTATATCAATGCTCATCGCAGCACTTGCCGCAGGCATTTCCGCCGTGTGGAATATGGCAATCAATGCTCTTAATGTGCATTTTTCGGGAAAAGGTGCAGGTACGATGACATTTGATGCATTTGTTAAAACATATTTAGGTAAAGCTGTTGATTTCGACAAAGCCGCAGGAAAGCAGTGTGTTGACCTTATCAAACTCTATCTGAAAGACTGTTTCAATATCAATGCCGGAGCATGGGGAAATGCTCATGCATACTATGACTACTATTCTGCACGCCCTGCACTTAAAGCGAATTTTATCAGAATCAAAAATTCAAGAAAATTCGTACCTATGAAAGGCGATATATGCGTATGGTCAAAGAAGATGAATAAATACGGTCATGTTGCCATAGCTACGGGCAAAGGCGATACAAACACTTTTGAAAGCCTTGATATGAACTGGGGCGGCAAGGAAGCAAAATACGTTACACATGATTATGATTATTTTCTTGGTGTTCTCAGGCCTATCCACCGTAAAGGCATTGACGGCAAAACTATTTATAAAGTTACAAAAGCGGTTAATGTTCGGAAATGTCCCGGCACGGGATATGAACGTGTGAAATATGAAGAATTCACCGAATATCAGAAAGAACAGGTTATTGCGAATGGCGGCAAGGCTTCCGATAATGATTTCCCTGCAGGAATGATTTTTGAAAGCGAAAATAAACACGGTAACTGGGTTTGCATTGCACCTCAGATGTGGGTACACAATTCGCTTGTAAAGGAGCTTACATAATGGAGTGTGACTGATATGGAATATATAATTATGTTTTTCACGCATCTTCTTAAATCAGCGGAATATTTCATCATCGAGGGCATACCCACCATTCCCTTTGAACATTGGGCGGAAATCCCCGGTGCATTCGCCTTCAACCTTCTCAAACTTATTGAAATCTACCTTTCGATGTTTTGATAAATAAAATTACCGCCGGGTGAGATTCTTCCTCTCGCTCGGCGGTTTTATATCGTTTTTTTGACTTGCATCTGACTTGAATTTGACTTGAATTTATTATATTTTTTCGATTTTTATGTGTGATTTCACGCATTTTTTAAAATAAAAAAGAGAAAAGAAAAAACCTCGAAACCCTATATTTATCAAGGATTTCAAGGCTTTTTCTTTTGGCAGGGGCAGAAGGACTTGAACCCTCGGCACGCGGTTTTGGAGACCGCTGCTCTACCAACTGAGCTATACCCCTGTGTGGTGGGCCTTCACGGA
>JAFQHQ010000131.1 GCA_017397885.1 Clostridia bacterium
CCTCTTCATTGTTTTTGCTTGAAATCAGGTAATTTTGATGCCGAATAAAACATCAGCGGTGGTCGGGGTGTGGGGCTGACTATAGAAGCCCCACGAAAGAAAAGTTTGAGAACTTTTTCTCAAAAGAAGTGCTTGAGAACCTTTCTCAAAAACAACCGGCGTTTTCGTGCCGGAGCGACAAACTCCAATTTGAACACATACCCCATAAAGGAGGCGAATTTATGCGTGAACTTTCAAAAAATGTTCTCATTGAACGAAGCATAATAAAAAAATTCAGAAAACAACTGTGGAATCCTTTTATTGCCGCCGTCAAACGCTATCATCTCATTCAGAAAGATGACAAAATTGCCGTTTGCATTTCGGGAGGAAAGGACTCCATGCTTCTTGCAAAGCTCATGCAACAGCTTCAAAGGGTGAGTGAGGTGCCTTTTGAGCTTGTTTTTCTCGCCATGGATCCGGGCTACAGCGAAGCTAACCGCAAAAGAATTGAAGAAAATTCTGCCCTTATGGAAATCCCCGTTGAATTTTTTAACTCGGAAATTTTTGACATTGCAAACTCCGCGGAAAAATCACCCTGCTACCTTTGCGCAAGAATGAGACGAGGTCATCTTTATGCCAATGCAAAGGAAAGAGGCTGCAACAAAATTGCCCTGGGGCATCACATGAGCGATGTTATTGAAACAACACTAATGGGAATGATGTACGGCTGTCAGATTCAGGGCATGCTTCCAAGACTTTCAAGCACAAATTTTGAAGGAATGGAGCTCATCCGCCCCATGTATTGCATTTTGGAGGATGACATTATTTCGTGGAGAGATTATAACGAGCTCAAATTCCTGCAGTGCGCCTGCCGTTTCACCGAAAATATTGACCAAAGCGGTGACGGAATCGGCGAATCGAAAAGGCAGGAAATTAAAAAGCTTATAAAAGACCTGCGAAAAGTGAATCCCGACATTGACCACAATCTTTTTGAAAGCATTCACAATGTGTCGGTGGACACCCTTGTGGAATACAAAATAAACGGTGAAACTCACTCATTTTTGGAAAAACTTCCCCAATCGGGAGGTGATATTTTGTGACGGATATAAAGAAGATTACCGATAAGCTCAAAAACGAGCAAAACGCAAGCGATGAAGAACTTCTTTGGCTTCTTGACTTTGACGGCGACACCGAATATCTTCGCAGTTCAGCTGACGAGGTTCGCAAAAAAGTGTATGGCGATGAAGTCTACATCCGAGGTCTGATTGAAATTTCAAATCACTGCAAAAACAACTGTCTCTACTGCGGAATTCGTGCTTCGAACCCCAATGTCACACGCTACCGCCTTACAAAGGAAGACATTCTTGCCTGCTGTAAATCGGGCTATGAGCTTGGCTTTCGAACCTTTGTTATGCAGGGCGGTGAGGACGGATATTATTCGGACGAGGTTATGTGCGACATTGTTGCATGCATTAAAGCCCTCTACCCCGACTGTGCCGTTACCCTTTCGCTGGGTGAGCGAAGCCGCGAGAGCTACTCTGCCTTAAAAAAAGCGGGAGCAGACAGATATCTGCTCCGTCACGAAACCGCAGATGATGTTCACTATTCAAAGCTTCATCCCGAAAACCTCACTCTTGAATCGCGAAAAAAATGTTTGTTTGACCTCAAAGAAACAGGATATCAGGTGGGAAGCGGTTTTATGGTGGGGTCTCCGTTTCAGACAAACGAAACCCTCGTAAAGGATTTTCGTTTTTTGCAGTATCTTTCGCCCGACATGATTGGAATCGGTCCATTTATTTCTCACAAAGATACACCGTTTAAAAATGAAAAAAACGGTTCACTTTCACTCACCGTAAAGCTAATTTCAATCCTCAGGCTCATGTTCCCCCATGCTCTCATACCGGCAACAACAGCTCTTGCATCCCTTGATTCCAAGGGCAGAGAAATGGGTCTCAAAGCAGGAGCAAATGTCGTTATGCCAAATCTTTCGCCCGAGAGCGTGAGAGACAGCTACAGCCTCTATGACAACAAAGCCCACTCGGGTTCGGAAGCGGCAGAAAGCCTTGCTCTATTAAAAGAACTTGTTAAAAAGGCAGGCTATCGTGTTGTGACCGATGTAGGAAATGTAAAAAGATAACAAAGTAATCGGGAATGTAAAAAAACTCCAGACCGCAAAAAGGCAGAAATAATAAGCAATACAGAGTATTAATTAGCCTATAAATCATTTGAAATTACTACAAATGTTGAAAAACATCTGTTTCAAGATGTTTTTCTTCAATTATATGCC
>JAFQHQ010000132.1 GCA_017397885.1 Clostridia bacterium
CCTCTTCATTGTTTTTGCTTGAAATCAGGTAATTTTGATGCCGAATAAAACATCAGCGGTGGTCGGGGTGTGGGGCTGACTATAGAAGCCCCACGAAAGAAAAGTTTGAGAACTTTTTCTCAAAAGAAGTGCTTGAGAACCCTTTCTCAAAAACAACCGGCGTTTTCATGCCGGAGCGCTAAACTCAAATTTACCGTTTTTAATAATAGTAAACTTTAAGCGGAGGAAAATTCCTCCGCCTAAAGATTTGATGTTAAAAATTCAATCAGGACAAATCCTGAACATAAATTGTTCTAACTTCATCGGAAGAAGCACTCTTTGCCGCAGGTTCAGCCTTTTTGGGGTTGTTGCGGTTTTCGAGGAAGGTTTTTGCAACCTGGGGGAAGAGAGCAAGACTGAGAACATCTTCTTCGCATTTTGCAAGACCTTCGGCTTCTTTTGTATATTTTTCAAGCTCGGGCTCCAAAAGATCGGCAGGACGGCAAGTGATAACTTCTTCGTCACCGATAGCTTTCTTACGAACTTCTTCGTTAACCTGGGCAGGAAGCTGACCGTATTCACCCTTTAAAAGTCCCTTGGATTCTTTGGTAATCATCTTGTATCTCTCGCCTGCAAGCACGTTGAGCACTGCCTGAGTGCCGACAATCTGGCTGGTGGGAGTTACAAGCGGAGGATAACCAAAGTCTTTTCTTACCTTTGGAACTTCGGCAAGAACTTCATAGTACTTATCTTCAGCATTGTTCTGCTTAAGCTGAGAAATAAGGTTTGAAAGCATACCGCCCGGAACCTGATAGAGAAGTGTGTTTGCATCAACGTTGAGTACCTTGGGATCAAGGTCGCCACGGGCTTTGAGTTCATTTGCAATTCCTCTGAAATGCTTTGCGGCATCGGAGAGGATTTCAAGGTCAAGGCCTGTGTCACGTTCTGTACCTTTGAGAGTTGCAACCATGGATTCTGTTGAAGGGTTACTTGTGCCGTTCGCCATTGGCGAAAGAGCACAGTCCACAATGTCAACACCTGCCTGACAAGCCATGAGGTTTGTCATATCGCCTGTGCCGGCTGTGTTGTGAGTGTGGAGATGAATGGGAACCTTCACATTTTCTTTGAGCTTTTTTACAAGACTGTATGCATCATAAGGCAAAAGAAGGTTTGCCATATCTTTGATACAAATTGTGTCTGCGCCCATTTTTTCAAGCTCACAAGCAAGTTTTACGAAATAATCTTCGTTGTGAACAGGGCTTGTGGTGTAGCTGATTGCAGCTTCACACATACCGCCGTAGTGTTTAACATATTTAATTGCGGCTTCCAAGTTTCTGGGGTCATTGAGAGCATCGAATACTCTTACAACATCAATACCGTTTTCAATTGACTTTTTACAGAAAGCTTCAACAACATCATCTGCATAGTGCTTGTAGCCGAGGATATTCTGTCCGCGGAAAAGCATCTGAAGCTTGGTGTTGGGCATATGCTTTTTGATGGTACGAAGTCTTTCCCATGGATCTTCGTTCAAAAATCTCATGCAGGAGTCAAATGTTGCACCGCCCCAGCATTCCACTGACCAGTAGCCAACTTTGTCGAGAGTTTCAAGTGCGGGAATCATGTCTTCAATCTTCATACGAGTTGCCGCCTGAGACTGATGAGCATCTCTTAAAATTGTATCGGTAATATATAATTTAGACATAGTTTATTTCTCCTTATATCATTAACCAAGCATTGCAATGAGTGCGCCGGCAGCTATAGCCGAACCGATAACACCTGCAACGTTGGGGCCCATAGCATGCATCAAAAGGAAGTTTGAAGGATTCTCTTCCTGTCCAACTTTCTGAGAAACTCTGGCAGCCATGGGAACAGCAGAAACACCTGCCGAACCGATGAGGGGGTTGATTTTGTTTTTGAGGAAAAGGTTCATGAATTTTGCAAGAAGTACACCGCAAGCTGTTGCCACAGCAAATGCTACAACACCCATAACAATGATCTTGATTGTCTCAAGGCTGAGGAAGGTGGAAGCAGTAGCTGTTGCACCAACAGAAATTCCGAGAAATACTGTTACAATGTTCATGAGTTCGTTCTGAACTGTTTTTGAAAGTCTTTCACAAACACCGCTCTCTTTGAGAAGGTTACCAAGCATTAAGCATCCAACGAGGGGAGCAGCCGAGGGAACAAGAAGTGCAACAAAGATTGTAACCACGATCGGGAACAAGATTTTCTCTTTCTGAGAAACACTTCTTAAAGCTTTCATTTCTATCTGACGCTCTTTCTTGGTGGTGAGGAGCTTCATGATAGGAGGCTGAATTACAGGAACCAACGCCATGTAAGAATATGCCGCAACGGCGATGGGTCCGAGAAGATGAGGAGCAAGCTTTGATGTTACAAAGATAGCTGTGGGGCCGTCGGCACCACCGATAATACCGATTGAACCTGCTTCCTGACCGGTGAAACCGAGAGCAAGAGCGCCGAGATAGGTTGCAAAAATACCAACCTGAGCTGCAGCACCGAGAAGAAGGCTCTTGGGGTTAGCAATGAGGGGACCGAAGTCTGTCATTGCACCAACACCGATGAATATTAAGCAAGGATAGATACCGAGTTTAACACCGAGGTAGAGAATGTCAATGAGTCCCGGCGTGATGTCACCGGAGCCGCCAAACATATCCCAATGAACATGTCCGCCTGCAAAAAGCTCTTCGTGGAAAACTTCTGCACCCATGAGGTTTGTGAGAAGCATACCAAATGCAATGGGGAGAAGAAGAAGTGGTTCGAACTTCTTCACAATTGCAAGATAGAAAAGAACGCAAGCAATGAGAATCATCACAAGAGATTTCCAGTTTGTCATTGCAAAGCCGGTATCTTTGAGGAAGCTCATAATTGCTTCGGATTTGCTGACTTCTCCTGCAGAATTTGATGTAGTTTCCGAAAGGGCTTTGTAATCTAAGTTTAAGATATCATAATACTCAAAGGTTGTGGCTTCACTTTCTTTCAAAATGTCCGCATCCAAAGTGATAACCTCATAGCTTCCTTCAGCATCGATGCTTGGCATTTTTTCGCCATCGTTCAGCACAATTTTTCCGGAAATTGCAAATTCTTCACCGGCTTTAACTTCATAAATTTTGGAAAAGCTGATTTCATTTACATCAACAGTGATTCCGGCATTTGCTTCTTCTTCTATTTGAGTCATCAACGTCACATAATCCATGTTCTGACTAAGAGCCAATTCCTGAGCCTGAGCTGTAATCTGAGCATCGGCACCGGCTACCAATTCGGCATATTCTTCATCGGTCATGTCCGAATAATATGCTCTTGACTCTTCAATGATTAAAGCCTTTGCCTCAGCAATAGCTTCGGGAGTTACAGTCTGTTTCATTGAATCAATTTGATCTTTATATTTGTTTTCACAAAGCTCATTAAATGCTTCCTGACCTTCGATGTTCGATGTACCTGTGAATGAGCCGTTGTTTAATGTCAATGTGATGTCGCCCGACAAATCGTTTGATGATTTGTTGTTAACAATAATTTTTATATCACCGGTTTTGATGTCATAATCAACCGATTTAACAATAATATCCCCTTCAATATTTTGGGGGGCTGTTTCCTCGCCCTCTGCCTGCGGCAAAACTTCGCCTTCGGTGGCAAACGATGTTACCGAAGTCATAACAAGCATTAAAACCAAAGCAAGGACGGAAATAATTTTCTTTGTCATAATAATTTCCTCCGTTAAATTTTTTGTTTAATTATTTTATTGTGCAAAGAACTGTGCCGTTTTGTACGGAAGCACCGTTTTGTACACATACGGAGGTAACAACACCGTCATTTGCAGCCATGATTTCATTTTCCATTTTCATTGCTTCGAGAATAAAGAGAACCTGACCTTTTTTAACTGCATCACCTTCATTAACATTAACTGCAAGAATTGTGCCCTGCATGGGAGCAGTAACCTCTGCGCCTTCGCCGGCTGCAGCAGGAGCAGGTGCAGCAGCTTTCGGAGCGGCTGTTTTTGCTTTTGCAGCTTCTTCATCACTGATGAGTTCAATTGAAATTACATATTCTGTACCGTTTACATTTACTTTATAGTTTTTCATGATATTTACCTCTCTTTTTGTTTTGTTCAGACATATATAAGACTAATCTTGTCTGCTTATGCCTTTTTAAATGATACTACTCTGATATTACTTACATCTGTTCCGAGTTCTTCGGCAATTACCGCGCAAACTCCGGCAACAATTTCTTCTTTGTTTGCAATGGCCTCACCATTTGCACCGGGAGTAGATTTTCTCGGTTGCTGAGCAGGTGAAATTGCAGGTTCTGCTTTCTTTTCGGGGAAAAGACTGCAGATTGCGCTCATCAGTTTGCAAAGAATGATGATTGCAATAAGTCCGGAAAATACCGTCGCAATTCCAACAATACACACGAATGCAGGTGACATATGGAATCCTCCTTTCAATTGAAATATGCTATTTGATGACATTGTACACTCCGTTTGAACTTCACAGCCAATTTCGGCAGTGTCACAATATCCAATTTATGCCTTATTTCAGTTATTCTATATGTTTCCTTTTTTTCCTTTATTTTTTGCGAAAAATTTACCTTTTTATGAAAAAATATAATAAACAAGGTTTTATCGACGGATTTTTGGTTATTTTTAATTAATACTCCATATATTCTCTCTGAAAAACTATTTTTTATAAGTATAATTACAATTTTATCTCGTCAGCTCCCCACAGTTACCGGAGCTTTGTTGCCACTCCCCTATGCTTGACAAGAGGATATACGTATATATAAAAATTCAAGTGTTTTTTGTATATTATGCTTAAATTTTAAAAAAATTAAAAATAGGGGTTGTATTATCAAAAAATAGTGATATAATATTAATGTAAACATTCCTCGTTAGCTCAGTCGGTAGAGCGCATGACTGTTAATCATGATGTCGCTGGTTCAAGCCCGGCACGGGGAGTAAAAAAATATAGACCACCTTTTGGGTGGTCTATATTTTTTTACTCTTCAGGCAGAGCCTGAACAAGAAAGCATCATGATTAACAGTCATGCGTATGACGATGAGCTAAGCGAAGGAGGTAGTTCTTCCGGCAGGAGCAAGCCCCTGCCCTACAATCCCTTATTTTCAAATAGGTAACAAATTGGGGTTTGTCGAGCTGTTTGAAGATGAAATGAACACCAGTGCGTTGCCTCCTTTGTGTAAAGGGAGGGGGACCGCGTAAGCGGTGGAGGGATTGTAACAAACTGCCTCAATTGCAGTATTTGTGCTTGATTGAGAGTTTATCATTTAACAA
>JAFQHQ010000133.1 GCA_017397885.1 Clostridia bacterium
GTTGATGCGGTGCGGAGCGGTTCGTGTGGGACATCAAATTTTCGAAATTCGCTTACGAAAGTTCGTATGTGTTTTCGGGAAATGCCCCGTGGTTGATTTTCATTATTATTTTTCAAACAGCCCGATAAACTCCAATTTGAACCCCAAATTAGAGAACGACACACAGGACGTTCCCTAAAAGGATGATTATAAGTTTGCTAAAACGAATACCAAGGCATTATGTGCATGCGTTTTGCACGTTAAACCCTTTATGACTCATCAGGATTAACTTCAAGCTCTGCTTTGCTTGTTCCGTCTGTACACACGATCTTCCTCAAATAGGTGAACTCACTTGCGGGGACAAAATCGCTGCGCCATTCGTTTTCCGAAATTTCAAGTTTTGAAATATATTCTATGGCTTCGGTTTTGTTTTCAATTGCCGCCACCACCCACACACTCTCGAGTCTTTCGGCAAAAACAAGCTTTTTCTCTCCTTCATAGAGCTTTGCCGAAATCACATCAAACTTTCCGCTTTTGCCAAGGCTGACATCGAGCTTTCCTCTGTTTTTACAGCCGTGAGCAAATCCGCCGAGGTTGGTTATGGCAAGGGCGCATTTATTGTAGGTTACAACATACCAGATTCTTTCGTTTGATTCCGTTTTTTCAATTTTTTCATAGCCTGCAGGTATGCACCACTCATCATAGATTCCCCCTGCGGTATTGGCAAGCTTCGTTATGCTTCTTGAAACTATGGCAAGGTTGTTTTGCTGATTTGAAAGAGTGTTGACCGTAACAAGATTACCATCTTCAAAAATTCGGTTAGATAAAAAAGCACTGTGCTTGTCAACTGCAGGATGAGAGTGCATGTTTTCTCCGATTTTGGTTCTCATACGCAAGAATGCAACGTGAATATCTTCCACAAGGGCACAGGCAGGCATGGTTTGCCAGCCAAGCCCCCAACCGTCACGCTGATAACAGTTTTTCATGGCAGGGAACTTTGACACCGTTCCAAGTCGTATGCCGTCTCCTTTCCATGTGTAGGCAACAGAAGAATCGAAAACCCTTTCACATCTTACCCTCTCTTTTGCCAACATCTTGTCAAAATCCATTCCCGACTCAATAGCAATGATTGCCATCATGGGTGAAATCTGCTCACCACCTCTTGTGCGAAGCTGTTTTTCGACAAAAAACTTATACATAGCACCGCCGTAATCGGGAATAGCATCAAAATTGTATGTTCTTATTGACGGCACCATTGGTTTCCCGCCATGAAATGCCATGTAATTTAAAAGGATTTGCCTTTTGTCTCGAATACGAGCGCATATATTTTCGTCGGTTACGGTGAGAATAGCAATGTTTAGTGCTGTAGTCATTATCATTATATAACCGTCGCTGGTGTTTTCACCCCAGCCAAATCCCCTTGTGTCAGCAAAGCGAATCCATCTTTTCCAAAACGTTTCGCTCTCATTCCTTCCCTCGCCGGTTATGGATGCAATGAGGGCAACCATGGCACCGTCACTTGTAATTTTGTTGCTGTAGAAAATAGGACCCGAGATTTCTTTTTTAAACCATTCCAAAGCATTTTTCAAAAGCTCTTCAATGTCGCATTTTTCCTCAGCGGTCATTTTGTGAGAACATAATCTGTAGGCAATAGCCATTGGCAAAAGTACGAAAAATGCACCGTTGGAATCGGTGATAAAAGTTTCCTCTCTGTACCACCGCATACAACCAAAGTGAGCACTGCTTCTGTCGGTTATCTGAAGCTTTTTAAGTTCTGCAACCATAGCTTTTGCAGACTCGTCGTCTATCTTATCAAAATATCTTGCCCAAAAATAATATTCTGCAGTTACTCTTCCGCTTGCACATTCAGGAAGGTTTTCAACCGGTCTTGTGTGGGGACGCATTTGGCTGATGACCATGTTGTCCCTTATTTCTATACCATCATCAGAGTAGATTTCTTTTATTAAATCAAGCATAATATACCTCCTCAATTCATGGATTCACTCAAAAACAAAATCGCAAGTGCCTGACCGTAGGTCATTGGCAAAATCTGAATGTTTTTATAATAATTAACATCATACGAAAGTCCGGTTCCATAGGAAACCTTGTCCACAACGCCGTTTTCATCGATGCATCCTTTTATGCCTTCAAGAGCTTTAATTGCGCAAGCCTCAAATCTTTTATCAACGTAACCAAGTCTCACGGCTTTGTGAATACCGTAGCCAAAGCCTGCCGTTGCCGAAGCTTCTTCATATGTGGTTTCGTCATCTATGAGAGTGCGCCACATTCCGCTTGAAGTCTGATATTTTTCAAGAGCCCTAATCTGCGAATCCAGACAACCGATGAGATAATCCTTCATGCCTTTTTCAAGCTTATCACCCATAATGTCGATATAGTCGGGAATACAAACCGTAACCCATGCGTTTCCTCTGCCCCATTTTGCTTCGGCAAAGTTAGAGCGGTCTTCAAAGCTCCAACCATGAAACATCAGTCCTGTTTTAAGATCGGTCAGATATCTCAAATGTACAAGGAACTGACGTTTTGTTTCCTCAAGCCAATCGTCCTCGCCAAAAATTATACCCGCTCTTGCGAGGAACAAAACACACATGAAAAGAGTGTCGTCCCAAAGCTGATTGTGACAAACCACTCCCGAGCCCGAATGAACAAAACCGTTTTCCGGTGCGCGTTCAAGATCGTTCATGAGCCAAAGTGCCCATTCCTTCATGAGTGCTTTGTATTCTTCGTCCCCGTCATATACAAAGCTAAGCGTGAGAAGCGGTGCACAGGTATTTACGCATTTTTCGGGCAAGCCCTCGTTGATGCGGTCTTTAAACCAATTCTTTAAAATGTCAAGATATTTTTCATCACCCGAAACTTCATAATAGCGATATAGTCCATACAGACCAACCCCTTGTGCCCATTCCCATTTGTTTATATCCACAATGCTTATGGGACATTTTTCCTGAAATTTACTTTTTTCAATTGAAAGCATGCTCTGTGCTGTCTTTTTTATTAATTCCCGCATTTTTATCATCCTTTCACATCAATCAAACGAATTTAGTGTTGATAATTATTTTCATTATAATCAAATCATATTATATTCTGCCGGCCTTTTCAACACAATTATTGCAATGTTTCCCTAAAAAGTTTACAATTCTTGCTTGACCGATTATTTTCCTTTGTGTATAATAAATCGAAGAGGTGAATTTTTATGCTTTCAAATGAAATCAGAGAAACCAACGAAATCGGCATTGAAGCAAAAGCAGCCACATATGATCGAACAACTCACATGAGCGAAATGCACTATCACTCAAGTTATGAAATATTGCACGTTACCGAAAACAGCCGAATTCTCACAGCGGGCAACAATTCCTACCTTCTGGACAAATCAAATGTTGCTCTCATTCCGCCCTTTATTCCTCACATGACGTCCTCGGGAGAAAAACTTCCCGAAAAAAGAATTCTTGTAGCTTTTCATGAATATTCTGTTCATGACATAAAAAAACAGCTTGGCACAGATTTGCTTTGTTGTTTTGCAAGTCCATGCAACATCATTCAAATCGGAGCTTTTGAGGATGAATTTAATTTTCTCCTCAAAAAGCTTCTCTCTTCACAAAAAGAACACCCCTCAAAGCTTGACGAGTGCTCATCTCAGCTTGCACTGTGTTCACTTCTTGCTTTGCTTTCACAAAATTCCCAAAAGCAACCGCTTCCCGGCAGTTTTTCGGAAATCATACGTTATGTGGAAGAAAACTTTGACCAAAAAATCACCCTTGACCTTCTTGCATCAAAATTTTTCATGAGCAAATTCACTGTTTCAAGATATTTCTCAAAATTCACGGGATCAAGCCTTCCGTGTTATGTGAACACAATCAGAATTATAAAAGCAAAAAAATATCTCAAAGAAAACAAATCGGTTACAGAAACCGCCATGCTTTGCGGTTTTGACACCACAACAGCCTTTGACAGGGTTTTTTTAGGCTATACGGGTAATTCTCCGTCTCAATACAAGAAACTTTTAAAGCTCAAATGATTCATATTGACAAATATGCAGTATATGATGTATAATTATTATAATTATACAAAAATAAGTATATAAAACAAAGAAAGAGAGATGTCGTCTGCTCAAACCCGGCGGCATACACAATCTTATGCATAAAATTGTTATTATTACAAACCTCAACAAAGACACAGACGGCTCGGTAACAAAAAAATGTGCCAAAGTGCTGGAGTCAAAATTTGATATTTTATATGATGACGGTACCGCTTGCGAAAAAACAAAAGAAAAGCTTTCGGGAGCATACGCCGCAATCGTCATTGGCGGCGACGGCACAATACTTGCATCATCCGTTGCGGCGGCGCAGTGCTCTGTCCCCCTGCTTGGCGTTAACCTTGGCAATCTGGGTTATCTTGCAGACATTGAGCTTTCTCACTTGGAAGATGGGCTCGAATCTTTTGCAAACGGTAATTTTTCTGTTGAAGAAAGATTTATGCTCGAAGCTGTTTGTCACAGTGCAGACGGCAAAAAAACCGTCCTTCCCGCCCTCAACGACATTGTGATTTCCCGTGCATCCTACACAAGAATGATTGCCCTTGATGTTTTGGTTGACTCGCAATTTCTTTCATCATACATAGGTGACGGCATTGTAATTTCCACCCCCACCGGAAGCACAGCATATTCACTCAGTGCCGGCGGACCTGTGGCTCACCCGGGACTTGATGTTTCAATTATAACTCCCGTTTGCTCACACACTCTCGGCTCAAAACCGGTCATTGTGCCGGGAAAATCGGATATTTCAATTCGGTTTCACAAAACCTTTGATGACAAATCAATGCTGACAGCTGACGGTCAAAGAGCAATAAAAATTGTTGACGGTGACGAAATCACCGTTAGCGCATCGAAGCTTAAAACAAAACTCATAAAAGTTACAAACAAAACCTTTTGTGAGATTCTTCACAAAAAACTTCAGGGATAAAAGGAAGGCTTAACATGATAAAATCTGAAAGACACGAAAAAATTCTTGAACTCATAACAAAAGAAAACATTTCCACTCAGTCAGAACTTACTGAACGTCTTAACCAATGCGGATACAATGTAACCCAAGCAACCGCTTCAAGAGACCTGCAGGAAATGAGAGTAATAAAAGTGATGCTTTCTGACGGTTCCTACAAATATGCTCCGTCAAAAGACAACGACATAAGCATAGGCGACAAGCTTGAAAGCATTTTAAATCACTGCTTGACAAATGTCGATTATGCCAATAACATTGTAGTCTTAAAAACCATGTCCGGTGCGGCGCAGGCAGTGGGATATGCCCTCGACTCTTTTGTGTGGGATGAAATTGTGGGAACAATTTGCGGTGATGACACCATCATGATTGTCGTTCGCAACGAAAAAGCGGCAAAACAACTTTGCTCAAAACTCATTAAATATATAAAATAGGAGTGTTTGCCATGTTAAAACACTTATCAATAAAAAATGTAGCCGTAATTGAGCTTGCCGAAATAGATTTTGAGAGAGGTTTTAGTGTCCTTACCGGCGAAACAGGCGCCGGAAAATCAATCATTATTGATTCAATTAACATGCTTAAAGGCGAAAGAGCATCAAAAGCCATGATTCGAGCAGGTGAAACCAAAGCAAGAGTTGACGGCGAATTTGAAACAGACGAAGAAACAGCGGCAAAAATTGCAGACATTTTGGGCATTGATGATGCCGAAACCGAAATAATTATCTCTCGCGAAATGAATCAGGAAGGAAAAAACACCATCAGGGTAAACGGTATGCCTGTAAACCTCACCATGCTCAAATCCATCGGTGAGTTTCTTGTAAACATTCACGGTCAACACGACAATACATCACTTCTTTCGGTCAAAACACACATAGGATTTCTTGACAGATTTGCATCAGACAAAATAAACGATGTTCTTTTGAAATATAAAGAAAAACACCTTGAGTACAAAGCAATAAAATCACATCTCGATGAAATCGACACAGACGAGCAGGAAAAGCTTCGCAGAAAAGATATTCTCACATTTCAAATTGAAGAACTTGAAAATGCCAACCTGATTGTGGGAGAGGACGAAGAACTCGAACAAAGGAAGCTCGCTCTCGACAATGCATCAAAAATCACTGAGAATTCCGAGGCCGCATATGAAATGCTCTACGGTTCCGACTCGGTTACGGTTCACGATATTTTGTGGAGTGCCATAAAAAAGCTGGAACAAATTTCTGATTTCAGCGCTGAAATTTCGGACATTACAAATGCTCTCTCAGATGCAGGTTACATGCTTGACGAACAGATTCGGGAACTCAAGAGCTTTTGCGATCATACCTCCTTTGACCCCGAGGAAGCAAACGAAATTGAAGAAAGACTTGATCTCATTTACAATCTCAAAAGAAAATACGGTTCAACAATTGAAGAAATTCTTGCATTTTACGAAAAGGCATGTGACGAACTCGAAGCAATTGATACTTCCGACATACGCCAAAAAGAGCTTGAAGCAAAGCTTGAAGTGACGGCTGCAGAAAGAGAAAAATGTGCAAAAGCGCTCTCTGATATCAGAAAACAGGCGTCTATTCTTCTTGCAAACAAAATAAAAAAGCAACTTGCCGACCTAAACATGGCAAGGGTTGATTTTGACACAAGTTTTCAACGGTGCGAATACCGCGAAGACGGTTTTGATGAAATAGAATTTTTGATAAGAACAAATGTGGGCGAAGAAATGAAACCGCTTTCCAAAATTGCATCGGGCGGTGAACTTTCACGAATTATGCTTGCCATCAAAAATGTACTTGCATCAGCAGACGGTGACAAAACCGTTATTTTTGACGAGATAGACTCGGGAGTCAGCGGAAATGCCGCACAGAAAATAGGCGAAAAGCTGTTTACAATGTCGCTCGGTTCGCAGGTTCTCTGCATAACTCACCTGCCTCAAATTGCAGCCCTTGCCGACAATCACTATCTCATAAAAAAAGAAATTACCAACGAGAGAACTCACACAGTTGTATTACCCCTTGACAAAGACGGCAGATGCGAAGAAATTGCAAGAACACTTGGCGGCGCAAATGTCAGTACTATTGCAAAAGAAAATGCACGTCAGCTTTTGGATGAAGCAACGGTTATTAAAGATATGATAAAATCCCAATTATAAAAAGGAATGATAAACCAATGGCAGAAAGAAGAGACAAACACAACTACTATCTTGATATTGCGGAGACCGTACTCGAAAGAGGCACATGTCTCAGGAGAAACTACGGTGCAATTATTGTTAAAAACGATGAAATAGTGTCCACCGGTTATGTGGGTGCTCCCCGCGGCAGGAAAAATTGCATTGACCTTGGTTTTTGCATGAGAGAAAAGCTCAAGATTCCAAGAGGTGAACGCTATGAGCTTTGCCGAAGCGTTCATGCCGAAGCAAATGCAATCATTAGCGCAAAACGAGAAGAAATGATTGGAGCTACGCTTTATCTTGCGGGAAAATTTTTTGACACAGGCGAACTTGTGCCTGATGCAACATGCTGTTCAATGTGCAAAAGAATGGTGATTAATGCCGGAATTTCAAAGGTTGTTGTAAGAAATACTCATGACAAATACACTGTTACCGATGTTAATGAATGGATTGAAAACGACGAATCCTTAAGCGGTACGCTTGGATATTGAGAGGTCGAAGAAAATGTGGATCATCGATCGATTTGAAGGTGAATATGCAGTCATTGAAACAGGCAACACTACTTTTAACATACCAAAAGTTGCTCTCCCTGAAAATGCCAAAGAAGGAGACTGCATAGATGTTTGCATAAACACCGACGAAACAAAAAAGAGAAAAGAAAAAGTAAACAATCTTATGGATAAACTTTTCAGAAACAAATAAAGACACTGCTTGTGCTTGGCATGACCGGCTTTAGTATCGGTGCCTAAGACTTAGCAAAAGGCTAAACAACTTTATTTCAAACAAAAGCATGGCTAAACATTCAGCCATGCTTTTTACTGTATGGGATTTTACACATGATTTCGTTCGCGAGATGTGATGTTAACGAAACTGTGCTCGCGAATTGGCCGCGGGCACTGCCTGCTTTTTGTATATTTTATAAACCAAACATTTCAACACTTCGCTCCAAAATACCGTTTAAATATGCAAGAGCAGTTCCGTAGTTTGTAAAAGGTATTCCGGCATCATTTGCCATATTCATACGACTAATCACTTCTCTTTCGGTTATCATGCAACCGCCGCAATGAATAATCAGACTGTAGGGCGAAAGATCATCGGGGAAGGAGCTGCCCGAAACAAATTCAAATTGTGGATTTGAATTTGTGAACTGTCTTATTTTAGCAGGAAGCTTAACCGTACCGATGTCTTCACACTGACGGTGATGAGTACAACCTTCACAAACCAAAATTTTATCTTCGGACTTAATCTCCAAAAGCTTTTTTGCACTTTTTACCGCAATATCCAAAAACCCTTTCATTCGTGCCATCAGAATGGAGAAAGATGTCAGTCTGATATCACAAGGTGTTTCTTTGCTGACCTTTGCAAAAACCTGAGAATCGCAAACGACCAGCGCCGGCTTTTCGCCAAGCTTTTTAAGAAGAGGTGCATATTCATCGCTCTGACAAACCATCGCCACAGCGCCGTGGTCAAGAATATCTCTTATGACCTGTTGCTGGGGCAAAATAATTCTGCCTTTTGGTGCTGATGAATCGATGGGACAAACAAGAACAACAGTGTCTCCCTTTTTAACTAGATCTCCCACAAGCAACACTTCTTTTTCGCTATCACGTGCAAAAGCTGCTATTTTTTCTTTAAGTTCTTCAATACCTTCTCCGGTTTTAGCCGAAACAAAAATCTCTCCGTCTGCATTTTTCTTATCAGCACAAAGATCGCTTTTGTTTTTTGCAATTATGTATGGTATTTTTCGTTTTTCAAAGTCTGATATCATCATTTTTTCATCATCGGAAAGTATTTGTGATGCATCGCTCACCAAAACAGCCACATCCGTTTTTGAAAGAATGTTTTTTGTTTTTTCTATTCTTTTTTCTCCAAGCTCCCCCACATCGTCAATCCCGGCTGTGTCAATTATGACAACCGGTCCAAGCGGAAGAAGCTCCATTGATTTTTGAACAGGGTCGGTGGTTGTGCCCGCATAATGGGACACAACCGACATTTCCTGATTTGTTATTTTGTTTACAAGACTTGATTTGCCGGCATTGCGAAGTCCGAAAAATGCAATGTGAACTCTGTTTGCCGACGGGGTTGAATTTAAACTCATGTCATTGTCACCTTGCCTTAGTTTCCGTCTGCAGTCTTGACACCCTCAATTATAAATTGTTAGTTATCAAGACTATCGGTAATTATTTTTGAGTATGCCGCTTTGGCACTCACTCCGTTGATATTGCCGATTTTTCCCGACAAAGCGCTGATGATATCCTGAGGAGCATCAACTGCGATGCTTATAATGTGAATATCCTTTTCTCTGTAGGGAATACCCATTCTGCCGATGATATGTCTGCCATATTCATGCAAAACGGCATTAAGCTCATCAACCGAGTCCATGTTTTCAACAATTATTCCGATTACTGCTACTCTTTTTTCCATGTTACGCCTCCATCGTTTATCTGAAATCAGATTTATTCCTGCGAAATGGCTTTCTTCACTGCCATGGCAAGCTGATCGGGACATGATGTGGATTTGAATCCGCATTTAATACCCGAAAGAAGCGAAATGACATCTTCGGCGTTTCTGCCCTCACACATTTTTGCAAGCCCCTGAGTGTTGCCTGCACAGCCTCCCGTGAAGATCACGTTTTTCACGATGCCGTCTTCAACATCAAAGCTGATGTTTCTGGAGCATACGCCACTCGGACGATAATCAAATTTCATTTTTGAAACCTCACTTCACATATATTATGGATAATTTTTCGTATAATATTCTTTTAGTCAGCATAAATGTCATAAAGCAAAATTGATGCGTCATTTATACCTTCGTGACAAAGCTCAACCGACACAATTTTCTTTTCAGGGTGCGGATTTTCCCAGGGACGGGCAAAAAGAGCATAGTCCATGCCGTCTGCGGTCTTTGACATAATCGGCTCGCTAAAGCAGGTTGCAAGATAGCCCTCGTGCCTGAAAAGAGGCGATGAAAGCGGCTTTGCATATGCACGGTCATATTCTGCAATATCTCTGCCATAGCAAATTGAAGCCTCGCAAGATGTGGAATCGGCATAATTTATTTTGTAGTGTCCGATGGAGTGAAGCTTTTTCCACGGAATTCTGCCTGCGGTTTTGTCGGTTGACTGAACAAACCAGAGGTTATTTGCCATTATATCCAGATTTACCGACTTTGTTTCGCCGTGTACCACTTTAACTGCTCCATCGATTTCGTGTCTGATATCATAAGGAACACAATCTGCACATTTTTCAAATTCAAGCTTTTTCGCATTTGAAAAATCCGCAAAGTTTTGACGGAGTTTTTTCATTGTCATGCTTGAATATTTGTTAGCCAAAAGGGTGTAGGTATTTCTCATTTCCTCATGATAGGTTTCGTTCCACATCATATTTGCCGAATATATAAATTCAAAAATTTTACCCTCATAGCAATATACATCTTCGCTGCAGTTAACCCAAGCCGAAACCTCAGCGCCACGCCAGCCGGGGGTTGTTTTTCTCTCATTGAAGCGGGGATAGTGGCTTGAATAGAAATTGCCTATCATATATTCAAATCCGTGATCTGCCAAAATTCCTTCCGTGTTCTCGTCAAGATGGAAGTACCATGTGAAAGGCAGGCACAAAACATCCTTTGGAATGAGATCGATTGCACCGGGAATTGAATATGTTTCTTTAACAATCATGTCCGACCACATCATTGTTTTGAGACCTTTTGAAGCAATGTAGTCGTGCATGTTGGTAACTTCGTCGGCAAAAAGCTTTTCAACGGGAACTTTACTGCATTTTTCGCACTTACCGTAGGTGTAGATTTCATCATGACCGATGTGTATGTATTTTTCGGGGCGAATTACCTCGCAAACCTCATCAATAATATCGTGGAAAACCTTGTAATAATCTTCATGCAAAGGACACATACAATGGTGATAAAAGGAAGTTGGTCTTTCATCAGCACCATATTCATCGCCGTCTGCATTGTCGGAATACTCCGGTTCTGCAAGGTGTGGATATGCCATTGTTACATACTGAACATGACCAAATGTCTGAATCTCTGCGGCAATTTCCAGTCCAAAACTTCTGATGTATTCACAGATTTCTCTCACTTCGTCTTGAGTATAAGGCACATCACCAAGGAATCCGTAGTGAGCAGGGCAGGGCCATAGACCTTTTTCATAGTTTTGAACAGCCTCAAGCCATGCTTCGTTAATTTTGGGATGTCTCTTATATTCCATCATGGCAGAAATCTGCAAAATTACGGTGTTGTATCCGAGAGGTACATACACATATTTTACAAGACGTTTAAAAAATTCAAGGCCTTTTTTTGCGGGCAGTGCTACGTGTGCGCCTCTTATTTCCATGAAAGGCGCATCTTTAATGACAGCGCACTTTATCCCCATTGGTGTACAAAGCTGCAAAAGCTTTGCCGCCGCATATACAAATCCTCTCTTTGAATTTGACGAAACCGTTGCACCCGAGGGTGTCACTTCAATTTCAAAAGCTTCGTCTGCCATGTCTTTTTTAACAAATCTGATATTTCCGTCATCGGCAACTTTTGCTTTGTCGCACAAAGCTCCGTCAAGATAATACTGTGCTCCTGCAAGAGCCTCGGGATCACCCACAAAAATGCCTGTTATGTCTGTCAAAAGCTCATCTTTAATTTCCATTTGGGTAGGAATGGGATATATTGCCTCATCGGTATCTAATGCACCGAAAATTTTCATGTTTCCGATTGCAATGTGCAGGTAGTCTGCATCAAGACGAAGAATGATGTGACTTGAATTCACTCCAACGCCAACCGTAATCGGAGGATAATCCTCTGCATCGGATTCGTCATATTTTATTGTACCATCGGCATTCATGTTTACTCTTTTGTTTGATGCCGAAATGTTTCTTCCGCACTCACCAAAATGTTTTCCAACAGGTCTTTCGCCTTCACCTGTTACACTTAGTACGGTAATCTTTCTTATCTGAGAGAATGGTTTTAATTCAAAAACCAAACTATCCACAAAGCATTCTTTATCAAAAATAAAATGTACATCAACACCGCTGTGTCCGATTGCAGGGCCTGCAAAACCAATAAAATCGCAAAAAAGCTTGCCATCTGCACCATAGCATTATTTTTCATAATCTTCCGGCATTAGAGCAGGATAGATAGGTTTATCCATACCTCTCTCGGTGTAGTAATATGAAACCGAAACCGGTAAATTTTTGTCATTTAAAGAACCAATGTACATATTTATCATCTCCTAAATATATTAAATGTTTACAATAATATCGAGACTGTTGCTGATAATTTGCATCGATTAATTTTATTTACTGTCTTTTATTATGTATCCCGCAATCTTTTCAACACCTCTCAAGGGACCGTCCTTTTCGTTGCCCCACTCGCTCGAATGATTGCGATAGTCAAATTTCAATGTAAAATTGTGAACATCTTGCGCTACGCGATTGAGTTCATTTTCTTCTTTTTCACACAACATAACGCAAAACTCTTTATATTTTTTACTTCCGAGATGAATTTTTGCATTTTCAAGAAGTACAACAAAGTGTTCAAGGCAAAAGCCTTTTGACATTTTCATCTTCATTTTAAATTCATCATCATTCTCCCACATCCAAAAAAGCACCCTTACATACCTTTCCATGGTCGAATGAATCTTTTCACAAACAACACATGACGAAAGCGTTGATTTCATCAATGAAAGAGCACCGAAAACACCGTCATTTTTTTTGCGACAAAAAATTGATGTTTTTTCTGTCATAGCAATTCCTGCCGCATCTTTTATTGTTTTTAATTCAGATTTCAACTCATCAAGATGAGTCTCCAGAACAAGAGCAAGACTAAGCTTGTTTGGCTTTTTATACATCAATCCAAAGTGCTTGTTGCAATAACCTTTTTCATTGGACAGCACCCTATAATCGGGTTCCATCATTGCCGCTCCGATAGCATATTCTACAGCTTCGTCCTCAAGCTTTTTCGCCAAAGTACAAAGGGGACATTCTGAATGCTTGTCAAAAGCCTCATTAACCGGAATGGTATATATTCTGTCTTTCACATTATCACCTTCCCGCAAAAATCCCATTCGAAATATCGGCAAATTCCGAGAGTGACAAGGTTTCTCCTCGACGTTTTTCATCTATGCCGCATTTCTGAAGCACTTTTAAAATGTCCTCTTTCCCGAGCGGAATTGACGGTGAGTTTGAAAGCGCATTCAAAAGAGTTTTTCTCCGCTGACCAAACGACGCCTTAACCACCTTAAAATAGCCTGCCTCGTCAGCCACATCAACCGGAGGCTTTTCTCTGAGTTTAAGTTTAATAACACTTGAGGATACCTTTGGCTGAGGAATAAATGACGAAGGAGGAACGGTGGTGATGATTTGAGGTTCGCTGTAATAGTTCACAGCCACACTGAGAGCACCGTAATCCTTTGTTGACGGTTTTGCCGCAATGCGATCGGCAACCTCTTTTTGAATCATTATGGTGAGCGAATCCACATTAAGCCGGGATTCAAGCACATTCATTATTATGGGAGTGGTAATGTAGTAGGGCAGATTTGCTGCAATTTTTACAATTCCGTCATCAAATTCCTCGCTGATTATTTTTTTCAGGTCTGTTTTAAGCACATCGGCATTAATGATTTTGAGATTGTCAAAATCCGAAAGATTATCCTGCAAAATCGGAATTGCACTTTGATCTATTTCAATACACACAACCTTCTTTGCCGCCATGCACAGCCGTTGAGTAAGCGTTCCGAACCCGGGGCCGATTTCAATAACATTGGTTTCGGCATCAATTTCGGCTCCGGAAACAATTTTTGTCAAAACATTTTCATCGGTGAGAAAATTCTGCCCAAGGGATTTTGAAAATTTGAATCCGCTTTTTTCAAGAATATCCCTAATCACACTTATAGATGCAAGATTTTTCATATTAAAGTGCACTCCGTTCAGATTGTTGTTTTTTCCATAGATTCTTTTGCTTTCTCCAAAGAATTTATCTGAAGTGTAAATTCGGCTTTTGAATGCTCCATAAAGCGTGAAATTTCTGTTTTTAACGCCTCATATCTGGCAGTAAGCGACTCCAGACGGTTTGTTGCTTTCTCAATAATTTCTCTGGATTTTATGTTGGCTTCCGCAACAATGGAATCCGCTTCACTTCTGGCAGCTGCCGTAAGCTGCTCGGCAGAACTTTGAGCAACAACCAAAGTGTTTTTCATGGTTTCTTCAATGGATGCGTATGTTTCAATCTGCTTATTTAAAGCTTTAATTTTATCGTTTGAATCATTTACTGTTTTATAAAGTTTTTCATAATTTTTCAAAATTTCGTCCATAAAAGCATCGACTTCTGCCTTTTTATATCCGAGAGCCGATGTCGAAAATTTGGTTGTCTTAATATCCAGGGGGGTTAACATGTATAACACACCTCTCTTTTGTATAATATATCAAATCCATAAAACGGTTTATAACCTAGTCTTAACCAACATTAAAAACGTCGGTTAGTAAAAATATTCAATCAGGCATACTTGCTTATGTCTATATGAATTCTGCCTTTTTTTGTTAGTTTTTCATCGGTGTTGATAAGATACTTTCCAAAACCTCTGACAGTAATAACATCATTATCTTTGACTCCTTGACTGACCGAGGTCGCTTCTTTGTAATTATGACTGACAAGTGAGCGCCCGATAAGCTCAGCGGCTACACCACGTGATTTTGAAATCGCCGAAGCCACAACCGCATCCAGACGAAGCGACGAAACAGTTGATGACCTTTTTTCAAAATTTCGCTCCATATTTTTGGCATCATCACCGTTACATCTTGAAACACTCACTCCCGAATTGGCAATTTTGGTAAGATTGTCCGAAATGTAATCTGCAATCTCTTCTAAACAAAAGAGCACTGCACCATCATCTTTTACAAGAATATCTCCCACAAGTTCACGTTTTATTCCCAGAGAAAGAACCGAGCCGAGATAATCTCTGTGAGATAGAGCGGTTTTTCCTTTTTGAACAATCTCAAGTGCGCAAAGGGGATATTCTTCATTTTGTCTTCCAAACGATGCCACCGTGCGTTCCGCACCATCATAACCGCCAAAAAAAGATATATCAACCTCCCCCTTGGGAAAACGCATTGAAATTTCGCGTGCCTCCAGGGGGGTGAGAAATTTTGTAAAAAGACATCTTCCCGAAAAAAGTGATTTTGTGTATGCATCGCAGGCTTTGGATAGACAAAGCCTGATTTCATCCGAATCGGATGTTGAAATTATTGTGTTTTTATTAATCATGATTAAAAAGCATCAAAAATCCCCTGAGTTTTCAGTTCATCACTGAAATCACCCATTATACCCATGGTATTGGGAACAATCAAGAGAATTCCGCTGGAAACCTTTTGCATGCTTCCGTCAAGAGCAAATACCGCTCCGCTTAAAAAATCAAAGATTTTTCCTGCCACACCCGATTCGAGCTTTTCGAGATTTACAACAACAGGTTTTTTCACTTTGAGATGGTCCACAATTTCGGGAGCATCGTTGTAAGAAAGAGGCTGCACAACAACAACCTTAAGTTGCGCAGTCGCATTGATATTCACGACCTTGCTTCTTTTTGAAGATGCAGACGGAACAGGAATATCATCCGACACACTTCTTTTTCTTACAGGAACTGTTGCAGGTTCTTTTACGGGTTCTTCCGCAACTGCAACCTCCGCTTCGTTTTCATCGCTGAGTCCTATGGTGTTTTTCACCCAATTCATTATACCACCCATGATAAATCCTCCTTTATATTAATATAATTTATTATACATTAAACAATGACCGTCCGGGCCTTATGACAGTTGAGCCTTCCTCCACAGCTATGGCATAATCATCAGACATTCCCATAGAAAGGTATTCCATGCTCACATTGTCATATTTTTTGTTTGAAATGTCAACGGACAATTTTTTCAAAGCCGAAAAAACTTCCCTCAAAACATTCTCCGGGGCTCCGAGAGGTGCCATGGTCATGAGACCTCTTATGCGGACATGCTTGAGTGCGATAATATTCTCTATCAAAGAGAAAACCTCATCCGGATTAACTCCGTCTTTGTTTTCTTCTCCGGAGTTAACCTCTATGAGAATATCCATAACCTTTCCGATTTTTTCACATTGACGGTCAATTTCCGTGGCAAGTTTAAGTGATTCAACCGAATGAATCATAGAAACTTTATCGGCAATATACTTTACCTTGTTTGACTGAAGATGCCCAATTATGTGCCATCTTACATTTTTGTCAACATCATCATACTTGCTCATCAGTTCCTGCACTCTGTTTTCACCAATGTCTGTAATACCGAGAGATATGGCCTCGTTAATTTCATCGGCACTGCGTGTTTTTGTGACTGCAAGAACAAGAACCTCGTCGGGGTTTCGTCCTGTCTTTTCGCATGCCGTTTTTATGTTTTTGCGAATAACGCTAAGATTGTCTTTTATTGACAACTAAATCACTCCTCTCAAAATAAGCCCGCTAATTCACATATACTTCGTCATAAAGCAAAAGTGAATTTGATCCGATTGCTGTTGTTTCAAGCTTAACAATGGCAATTTTATCATCTTTATAAACAATTTCTGTTTCACGAAATTTAGTAGTACTGTCGGCTTTTACATATACACCTGTTTTTCCGTTTTTGACTCTTATGGCAGATATGGGAATTTCAAGACCCGTATAACTTTCCTTAACAACCGTCACATTCATGAAACGGTTCTTCATAACATATTCACTTCCGAAATCCGATGAAAGTGTTATAATGTATTCATTCCCTTTAGACGGTGATATATATTGTACCGAAGCGTCTATGTCATCTGATTCTCCGGAAATTCTTACTTTTACTTTTTCGCCTATCTTAAAATTTTTGACTTCGTTTTCTGTAGCAAGCATTGAAATCCACCACCGAGAATTATCAACAATTTTGCAAATATTAACAGTATCGTTGTTCTCAGTATCTTCCTCCCGGTTTTTACGAAGAGTTTCAAAATCGTCAACGGTCATAGTTATTGCAAAATCCGAATTGAGAGTTGTTTCAAAGCCATCAATATGTGTGGTGAAAAGTCCGTGGCACGGTGCAAATATCTCCTCTTTTATAATATTTTTGGATTTTTCAATTGAAGATTTTTCTGCAATCAGTTCTTCCGGAGTTTTAGCCTCCGTATCATCTTCAGACAAAAGTCGTGCCTTTTTGCCGAGCAAAACATCAAGTTCTTTTTTCAAAATCCTTACACTGCTTATATCTCTCGAATATGCGGCAACCAAAATTTCATCTTTTTTTTCTGCAATATCCTGATCAATCCGGTCATCACCGACCTCAAGCATGTTAAGCTCATCTGATGACATGGACAAATCTTCAATGGCTGCATTAATCTCATTAAGCTTCATTTTTGTTTCGGCATCAATCTCACCGTCATAATATATACCAACCATTTTCCCGTTTTTAACCATTTCGTTTTCGGAAACTGCCGGTTCAAACCATCCGCTGCCTGACATGGAGGTTGAAACCACCCGCTCACTCCGGCTTACCACGCCATCAAAGTTATATGTTATTTCAACAGTCTGAATTTCGGCAACAATCGTTTTTTCGGGTTCCGTATAAAAACTTATAAGATTGTATATAACAAAAACAATAACTGCCGCAACAGCAATCTTTGATATTATTTTTTTCAAGATATCACCCCGTTTTGTCGAAGTATGTTTTTTGCCTCTTCCAAAGCATCCTCACCGGGTTTGTTTCCCGATAAATCAAGCCAGTGCATTTCGCTGTTTCGCCCAAACCACGTAAGCTGTCTTTTGGCATAATGCCTGGAATCGCGCTTCAATATTCTTACCGATTCATCAAGAGTGGATTTTCCTTTTATATACCACAAAAACTCTTTATAACCAAGCGCCTGCATTGAAGTGTGCTTTTCGCTAAGCCCCTTTTTCCAAAGAGCAAAAACTTCATCAAGAAGTCCTTGTTCCATCATGATGTCAACCCTTTTGTCAATGCGTTCATAGAGCTCTTGACGCGGTCTTGATATACCAAAATAAATGTAGTTATATGGAGATGGTTTTTCTTTGGTTCTTTTGTTATGCTCGGAAATTGTCTCTCCGGTAAGTCTGTAATATTCAATAGCTCTGATAACTCTTTTTTGATTATTGGGATGAATTGCCCGGGCGCTTTCCGGGTCAAAAGACTCAAGCATCGCATGGAGCGCAGGCGCACCGTGGTCTTTGGCATATTCTCCAAGCTCACGCCTGATTTCATCACTGCTTCCGGTTTCGGTAAAATCAATATCTTTTATGAAAGAATCAACATAAAGTCCTGTCCCGCCAACCATAACAATGCATTTCCCACGACTGAAAATGTCATCGGCTACGCATTTTGCATCGTGACAAAAATCACTCACACTATAGTTCTCATAAGGCTCCAAAACATCAATAAGATGATGTTTTACACCGCACATTTCCTCTTTTGTTATTTTGGCAGTACCAATGTCCATGCCCTTATAAACCTGCATGGAATCACAGGAGATTATTTCTGCGTCCAGATATTTTGCAAGTCGCACCGAAAGCTCGGTTTTGCCTGATCCCGTTGGTCCCACAATGGCTATAACTGTTTTTGGCGGACACATATTTTTCTCCTTTCAAGTGCTCAAAATGCAACATATTTATACTATTCGTTTAAACTGTTTTTCCATTTCATATTTTGTCATTGAAACACAAATAGGTCTGCCATGAGGGCAGGTGTTTATTGCTTCAAATGAAAGCACTTTTTCGGCAAGAGCTTCCATTTCATTTTTCTCCAAAACTCTGTTTCCTTTTATGGCACGTTTGCAAGCCATTGTGTGAAGAGCTTCTTCGATAAGGGTTTTTTTGATGTCAACACAGTTGCCGTCTATGAGCTCTGCCACAGATAGAAGCGTGTCTGCAATGTCCGCATCGCCGATGGAAGCGGGGTACGCACGCACAACCAGCGTATTTTCGCCAAATTCTTCGCACTCAAAACCGAGACTTTCAAAAAAATCTATGTTTTCATAAACCGTCGGGAACTGCGAAGCTTCAAAACTAACCGTTACCGGAAGAAGAAGTCTTTGGGAACTTATTGTTTTTTGACGGTATTCGTCCAGAAGCTGCTCAAAATATATTCTTTCATGAGCGGCATGCTGATCTATGATTATCATTTCATTCTCTTTTTGAACAATAATGTAGGTAGCAAAGACCTGACCTATGAGCTTAAAATCAACTCCGCATTTAAGCTTGGGATATTGAGGTGCCGGTTGCAAACCCGGCTCTTCAGATGGATTTTCGCTCTTTTTTGAGCCTTCAGAATCATTTAACGGTTTTTCCTGTTTTAATGCAGTGGTTTTTTCCGTAGTTTCCGATTTTTGAATCGGATTATTATATCCGTGCTTTTCCGTTGGGGAGCGGAGATTGTTTGCAAACTCTCCCGAGAAAAATGCATTGTTTTTTATGTGATCGGAAATTTGTTCATCATTAGGCAGAACACGCTCCGGATCTGTTTTTGGCAAATCATTTCCCAAAGAAGTTTGACTTTTGGTCTCTTTTTGTTCGGGAGTCTCTTTTTTAATATCTGCACAATCAATTTTTTGAGCATCTTCTTTAGATTTTGCTGACTCGGAACGCCCTATAGCTTGCACTTCATCTGTGCCTTTGCTTTCCTCGGTCGATTTTGGTGCAAAAAATGAATCCCTCAAAAGATTTATGTCGAGCTGGGTTGCTTCGTTTTTAACCTTTGATGCCTCCGATCGAATTTTTAATATATCCGCATCGAAAGTGCCCGATTTCCCCGTATCCACCGACGGAACATATTTCTTTGATGAAAGAGCATTTTTTACAGCCCAATATATTGAATGATATACTTTTTTATCATCGGAAAAGCGGACTTCCATCTTTGTGGGATGCACATTAACATCTACAAAATTACCGTTTACCTTTATCATTAAAACAGCAACCGGGTGTTTCCCGACCATTACAGTATTCTGAAACGCTTCAGAAAGAGCCGAAGCAATAATTTTGCTGGTGATATATCTGCCGTTTATAAAAAACACCTGCTGACGTCGGTCTTTTCGCGAAAGAGAAGAATCACCGACAAATCCCGCAACTTCAATGCCGTCTTGCGCATATTCAACTTCGTTCATATGACGCGGATAGTCTTTGCCATACACCGAATAAATTGCACTTAGGAGCTTACCATCTCCCGAAGATGCAACACTTTGTCTTCCATTTACGATAAGTCTGATTTTGACCTCGGGATGACTGAGTATAAGCTTATTTACGGTGTCTGTAACATAACCTGTTTCGGTTGCATCATTTTTAAGAAACTTCATTCTGGCAGGAGTGTTAAAAAACAAATCTCTCACAATGATTGTCGTGCCATCACCGCAGCCTGCTTCTTCGTTTTCCAAAACAGTTCCCCCTTCCACCGAGAGGCTTCTTCCGAAGGTGTTATCTTTTGTTTTGGTAAACATGTCCACTCTCGCAACAGCCGCAATGCTGGCAAGAGCTTCACCGCGAAATCCCAAGGTATAAATAGAATTAAGATCCTCTTTTGTCTGAATTTTGCTTGTTGCATGACGCAAAAAGGCAGTTTCTGCCTCGTCGGGAGCAATACCGCATCCGTCATCGGTTACACGTATGTATGTCATACCGCCTTTTTGAATTTCAACAGTAACGGTTTTCGCCCCGGCATCAACACTGTTTTCCACAAGCTCTTTAACCACAGATGCAGGTCTTTCAACGACCTCACCTGCGGCTATCATATTCGCTATGGATTGGGGCAAAACATTAATTTTCATCCGGTTCACAAACCTTTTTCTGTAATCTGTAAAGTTCATTCATCGCTTCAATGGGAGTAAGCGTTGATACATCAAGTTTTAAAAGTTCTTCCTTCAACAAAGCAAGGGCAGAATCGTCAGATGACCTTGCCTCGGTAACATCCAAATCAAACGTATGCTGAACATGAGTTTGTCCGCCTTTAGACGATTCCGATTCAAGTCTCGCCAAAACATCCTTTGCCCTGTCAGTGACATTGGCAGGCACACCTGCAAGCATGGCAACCTGAATACCGAAACTGTCGTCGGTTCCGCCTTTGACGATTTTTCTGAGGAAGGTTATGTCATCGCCGCGTTTTTTTACGGCAACAGAATAATTTCGAATACCCTGTGTGGTATTTTCAAGCGTTGTAAGCTCATGATAGTGGGTTGCAAAAAGAGTTTTTGCACCAATATTTTCCTTCCGGCATATATATTCTGCCACCGCCCACGCAATGGAAAGACCATCAAATGTTGATGTGCCTCTTCCAATTTCGTCAAGAATGATAAGGCTCTTTGAAGTGGCATTTTTGAGAATGTGTGCAACCTCATTCATTTCCACCATAAAGGTACTCTGTCCCGATGCAAGGTCATCAGATGCACCAACCCTTGTAAACACCGCATCACAAACGCCCACATGGCACTCCCTTGCCGGAACAAAAGAGCCGATTTGCGCCATAATCACAATGAGAGCCGTCTGACGCATATATGTGGATTTACCTGCCATATTTGGACCCGTGATAATTGAAAATCTGTTTGAATCGGTATCGAGGAAGGTATCGTTGGGAACAAAAAGCGAATCTTTAAGGCTTGCTTCAACAACAGGATGTCTGCCGTCTTTGATGTCTATAATATCGGAACTGTCCACAACAGGTCTTACATAGCCCCTTTCAGATGCCACAATTGCAAGCGAACACAGCACATCGACAACAGACACATGCTTTGCGCTTTGCTGTAATGGCTTCAAAGCTGAAAGAATGGTTTCCTTAATTTTAAGATAATTGTCATATTCATAAGCGTTTGCTTTTTCACGGGCATTTAAAATGTTTGATTCGAGCTCTTTGAGCTGTTGGGTAATAAAACGCTCTGCACCAACGAGGGTTTGCTTTCTGATATATGTTTCGGGAACTTTGTCAAGATTTGACTTGGAAACCTCAATATAATAGCCAAATACTCTGTTGTATGCCACCTTGAGATTCTTTATGCCCGTTTTTTCACGTTCTTCGGCTTCTATTGCGGCAATGTAGGAAGTACCGTTTTTCAAAATATCCTTTACACGGTCAAGCTCTTTGTCAAAGCCTTCTTTAATCATGCCGCCTTCTTTAACGGTTACGGGAGGCTCATCAACAATGGCGCAATGAATGAGAAGTCTCAGTTCTGCCATGGTATCGAGACTTTCAAAAATATTTGACAAAAAGTGTGATTTACACTGCGAAAGACAGTTCTTTATGGCAGGAAGCGATTCCAGACTTTGACGAAGCGCAACAAAATCTCTTGCATTGCATGAACCGTATACCACTCTTGAAAGTATGCGCTCAATATCGTAAACCTTTTTCAAGGCTTCCGCAAGATCAACACGCATTTCATGATGCTCGCAAAGCTCTTCAACAGCCTCAAGACGAAGATTAATGCGGTCGGGATTAATGAGCGGACGGTCGAGCCAAGCTTTTAGCCTTCGTGCACCCATTGCTGTTTTGGTTTTATCCAGAATGCCTAAAAGCGAACCTCGTTTTTCCTTATCCCGCATAGTTTCGGTTATTTCAAGGTTGCGGAAAGAGTTTGCATCTATCTGTAAATGATCGGACGCTTCATAGAATTTGAGCGTTGTCATGTGTGTAAGATCGGTTTTCTGGGTATCATAAAGATACGAGAGCATTGCACCGAGAGACGCAACACACCATGATTTATCGGCAATGCCAAGGCGAGCAAGACTTGTGTGTTCAAACTGCGATTCAATTCTTTCTTTGGCACTATCCGGATTAAAATGCTTTTCTTCAATAAAAGCATCATAAAAATTATAGCGCTTTTTCAGTGCCAAAATATCTCTGCAATATGCTACACCGCCGTCATTAATAAGAACTTCCGATGGTTTGAATGCCGAAATCATGTTAATAAGACTGTTTTCTTCAACATCTGTTTCACCTTGGGAAGTAATCACTTCACCGGTTGACACATCCGCAAGAGATATACCGAAATTGCCGTCTTTAAAATAAATACACGCAAGAAAGTTGTTGTCATCGGATCGTTCGCCCTCATCAATGCCTGCTGTTCCGGGGGTAATTACTCTTATTACATCTCGCTTTACAATGCCTTTTGCGTCCTTCGGGTCTTCAACCTGCTCGCAAATGGCAACCTTGTAGCCGTTTTTGATAAGCTTTGTAATATAACCCTGAACCGAATGGAAGGGAACCCCGCACATGGGCGCTCTTTCTTCGAGACCGCAGTCTTTGCCCGTGAGGGTTATTTCAAGAACCTCCGATGCCGTGATTGCATCGTCAAAAAACATCTCGTAAAAATCTCCGAGACGGAAAAACAGTATACAATCCTTATATTCTTCTTTTATCTCAAGATATTGCTCCATCATTGGAGTCAATTTCCCCTTGCTTTTCATAGTTTTTCTCCTGTTCTGTGGGTTTCGATCAATGACAGCCGCCGCAAGATGAGCAATTTCCGCTGCATCCCGACGATTCGCCGCCTTTTACAAAATATCCTATAATTGTATTAACCTGTTCTATCATCATTGCAAAGGAACGGTTTGCATCAAGATAATTTTTGATGTTTTTATTTTCACAAATCTTGTCAAATTCGTCCTGATATTCTTTCTTTATGGCTTCGATTTGCTCTTTGGTTATGTCGGGAGAAGCCATTTTTGCCGAGAGCTCATCTCTCTTTGCGGCATATCCTGCCATGAGAGCAGTTGCTTCCGGGTCATTTAATTGTGCTTCTTCGGCTGCTTTAAGAGTTGCGAATTCCTGACTGTCGGCAATCATCATGCCAAGTTCTTTTGCTTTCTGAAGTATTTCTTCCATTGTTATCTTCCTTTCAATATGTTACTCAATAATTTTTCCTATAAGTGACCATGTGCGGACATCTGTGATTTCCACATCGGCAAACTCGCCAATATATTTGCTGTTTCCTTCAAAATTCACAATTTTTCCGCCTTCGGTTCTGCCACTCAAAACATTTTCATCGGTTTTGCTTGTACCTTCAACCAAAACCTTCATAACCTTGCCGCGAAGTGCTTCATTTTTTTCAAGAGAAATTTCATCCTGAACCTCTAAAAGTCTGTCGAAGCATTCCTTTTTTTCTTCGGAAGTAAGCACATCTTCCATTGTAGCGGCAGGTGTGCCTGCTCTTTTGGAGTAGATAAATGAGAATATCGTGTCATAACGCACTTTTCTCAGCACATCCAAAGTATCTTCAAACTCATCTTTGGTTTCGCCGGGAAAACCCACTATAATATCGGTAGTAAGGGTAATATCCGGCATTTTTTTCTTTATTTTTTCAATTTTTTCAAGATAGCTTTCTTTGGTATAGCGGCGATTCATCACTTTGAGCACCCGATTGTTGCCCGCCTGCACCGGAAGGTGGAGCTGTTTGCATATTTTCGGGTTTTCTGCCATGGTGTCAATGAGTTTATCGCTTATGTCTTTCGGATGACTCGTCATAAAACGTATTCTCTCGATTCCGTCAATCTTACATACATCCGAAAGAAGATCGGCAAAGTCATAGCCGTCACCGCGGTCTTTGCCATAGGAGTTTACATTTTGTCCGAGAAGCGTAACCTCTTTGTATCCGTCTTTTGCAAGTAGTCTGATTTCAGCAAGCACGGCATCCTTGTCACGACTGCGCTCTCTGCCTCTTACATAGGGAACAATGCAATATGAACAAAAATTATTACAACCGTACATAACAGAAACCCATGCACACGGTCCGCCGGTTCGCACAACAGGGTAGTCCTCGGCAATTGCTCCGTCGGTATCTCTTACGTCAACAACCCTTGAAGAATCATCCAAAACCTGCTTTAGCAGTGACGGAAAATAGTAGAGCGAATGTGTGCCGAAAACCAGATCAACATGCTTGTATTTACGTCTGATGGTATCGGCAACTTCTTTTTGTTGCATCATGCATCCGCATACACCGATAACGAGCCCCGGTTGTTTGGCTTTTTTGTGCTTAAGAGCACCAAGATTACCGTAAACCTTGAGCTCTGCATTTTCACGCACGGCACAGGTGTTATATATTACGAAATCAGCTTCATCTTTCGAATCCGACAGCTCATATCCCATGGACGAAAGCATTCCGGCAAGAATTTCAGAATCGCTCACGTTTTGCTGGCAACCATAGGTCTCGACAAAAGCTTTTTTTCTTATTCCGCATTGTCTGTAGTATGCGTCGTTAATTTGATATATCTGTTCAATTATGGCTTTCTGCTTTGCAACTTCCTCAGCTGAAAGCGTAACATTTTTTCTTTCTGACATTTTTCTTTCCTTTCGGACACAGGTATAAACACTAAAAACCTTCATTTTATAATACCATATTCCCGATTTTTTGTAAACGGAAAATATGATTATTTGTTAGAGACACCGGTCTTTACGGTTATTTTCCGAGGTCAACATATTCAAACTTACCCTTTGCCATGTGATTTTTGACAATTTTAAGTTTAAACCAGTCTTTTGAAATTATCCAGTTTTCGGTCACAAGCCACTTGCCTTTAAAATAATAACCTTGTTCGATTTCTCTTGCAATTTCCTTTTCAACACTGTCACAATCACCGTATTTTTCAAGCTGGCTGTATGTGGGAGTGCGTCTGTGGTTTTTGAACTGCAACAAAAGCTTTACGGCAAGATACAGTGCACATATAAGCAAAATTGCGCAAACAAGAGTATCAAACTGCTCGTTTTCCATCTCTAATCCGCGAATATCCAACATATATTCACAAATCTGTTCGCCTGCTTTAAAATCATTGCTGTTTGAAATATCATGGTTAATTATGAGAGGGATTTTTGTAAAAATCCCGTCAACTGTATCTCCGCTTTTAAGATTGTGATGGGGATAAGCGAGCACCAACACCTTTTTTCCGCCAACTTCCGCTGTATAAAGCTTAGAAGATTCTTCTCCTTTTTTGTTACTGCTGTTTGTATCATCGGTGGTTTTCATGGTGTACTTGATGTCGGTAAGTTTAACGCCCTCAAGAGGAACTTCAAACTCATATTTGTCTTCCTGCCAGTATCCCCATGATTTTATGGTGTAGCTCGGAATGAACAGATTGTCGTTACGTCTTATCTCAACCTCTTCGGCTATGCTTACTGTTCCTGCTTCATTGGCAAATTTGGTCTCATCAAAAGATGATGCCCCCTCAAACTTATTCATTATATAGGGTTTGCACCACAGGAAATATGCAACAAGCGCTATGACGACAACAGCTTCAATTATTGCAAATTTTATTCTGTAACGTATCATATATTTGTGAATCATATCTTTGGAAACATTTTTCTCTGTCATTTGTCATCCTCCTTAAGAAGTTCACTGTACACATCTCTCTTGGAAAGCCCGTGCTCTTTTGCCACAATCTTCATGGCTTCTTTTTTATCAATTCCGTTTTCCATAAGCATTTTCACGTGTTGCGAAACCGGGAGCTGCTCTGTTTTTTCTTTTTGCTCAAGCCTGAACTCCTCGGGATTTTTGCCTTCAACTATCAAAACATATTCACCCTTGGGCGTGTTTTCGCCATAAAATTCTATGGCTTCGTCAATGGTTGTAAGGCTACACTCTTCATGAATTTTTGTGAGTTCACGCACAATTGACAAGGACCGGTTGCCAAAATATTTCTTCATGTCGGCAAGAGTTCGTGTAAGCTTGTGGGGAGCTTCATAAAAAATGAGAGTGTGCGGATCGTCTTTTACACTTTCAAGATGCTCAATACGACTTTTTTTGTTCATTGACAAAAAGCCTTCAAAGGCAAAGCGGGATGTGTTTTGACCCGATATTATGAGAGCATTTATAAGAGCCACACTTCCCGGAACGGGGACAACTCTCACTCCTTCTTCAATGCACATTTTAACAAGATCCTCACCGGGGTCCGAAATGGCGGGAGTGCCTGCATCGGTAATGAGAGCAACATTTTTTCCGGATTTGATTTCGTTTATAATATACAAACCTTTTTCTTTTCGGTTATGTTCAAAATAGCTTGTAAGAGGTTTATGAATGTCAAAATGGGTGAGAAGTTTTTTGGAGTGTCTGGTGTCTTCGCAAGCGATAAGGTCACAATCACGCAAGGTATTAAGACATCTCACGGTAATATCATCAAGATTGCCTATTGGTGTGGCACATAAATATAAAACTCCCGCTTCCATTGTTCTTCTCCTTTCACAAGTCATATATTGTCAACAAAATACAAATTCAAATTCGATTTATATATTAACATAAATCGGCGGTTCAATTTTAAGATTGGGCTCTGCACCCTTCATGGCTTCAATCATAATAAGCCTCGGTGGCTTTTGCGGATTTGGATGAATAAATGCAAGTCGCTTGGGCTCCAATTTGTGCTGTCTGAGTTCAAACAGGCAGTCGCAAAGTCTGTCTGCCCGATGAACCATATAAAAATGTCCGCCAAATTTGAGTATGGCATCTGCCGCCTCAATCACACCTTTTAAGTTGGTGCAAATTTCATGACGTGCAATCGCCTTTGGCTCATGAGGATTTTGAAATCCTGCCGAAGCGCTCATATACGGAGGATTGCATGTGACAACATCAATGCTTCCGCACGGGAAATGGTTTAGAACATTTTTAATGTCATCACAAATAACTTCCAGTCTGCCGTCAAGAGAATTTATTTCAACATTCTTTTTTGCAAATTCAAAGGAACACTTCTGAAGCTCCATGCCATAGAATTTTTTCGCCTTGGTTTTGGCGCTCATAAGAATTGGAATGACTGCTCCGCCTGTGCAAAGATCCACCACCGTGTCACTGCTTTTTGCGCGGGCAAAATCCGACAAAAGTACCGAATCCGTGCCAAAGCAAAAAAGCTCCGAATCCTGAATTATCTTTAAATTTGCAATTCCTAAATCTTCACATCTCTGCATAAAATTATCCTCTGAAACACTTTTGAACACTGTCAAAATAATTAATAAAACTAAAACTCTATTTACAAATTATACATAAATCCATTTTAACATCTTATTATATCACAGTTTTTGCCGATTGTCAAAGATTTAGAATAACAAAATGCGGCATAGCAAAGCTACGCCGCATAATGCAATTTGATTTAATTCTAAATTATTCCTGAACGGGAGCACCTACGGGGCAAACACCTGCACATGCGCCGCAATCGAGACATTCGTCTGCATTGATTACATATTTGCCATCACCTTCGGAAATAGCAGATACGGGGCATTCAGCTTCGCAAGCACCACAGCTGATGCAATCATCGTTGATAACATATGCCATCGGGAATACACCTCCTTATAAATGTGTGCAATGCAATGCACTGCTAACACTTGTTTACCATTATAACAATGTTTTCGACAAAAATCAAGTGTTTTATCAATCTTTTTCAAGTTTCTTGAGTTCTGCCATGTCAATTTTCTCATCATTTTTGATAACAGTCTTTTTAAGAATCTTAACATCTTCAACTTTAAAATCTTTAAGTTCTTTTTCTTCACCCTTTTCAATTGCAACCGTAACAATGCCCTTAAGCGGTGAAACGGCAGTGACTTGACCTTTGCCGTCTTCGGTTTTTACAATTGAACCCACACCGGGAGTGGTCTTTGCAATAGACTCATATACTTCCTGCTCATGTTTAAGACAGCACATAAGTCTGCCGCATGTGCCGGAGATTTTTGTGGGATTGAGAGAAAGATTTTGCTCTTTTGCCATTTTTATGGAAACGGGAACAAAATCACTGAGGAACAAATTGCAACAAAGCTGTCTGCCGCAAATTCCGAGCCCTCCCATCATTTTGGACTCATCACGGACACCAATCTGGCGAAGCTCGATTCGTGTTTTAAACACACCCGCAAGATCTCTCACAAGATCTCTGAAATCTACTCTGCCGTCGGCGGTGAAATAGAAAAGCACCTTGTTGTGATCAAAAGTATATTCCACATCAATAAGCTTCATTTCAAGATTGTGGCTACGGATTTTTTCCTGACAAACCTCGAAAGCTTCTCTTTCGCGTTTTTTGTTTTCCTCCATAGCCTTCTCATCGGAATCATTTGCCTTTCGAAGAATTTTCTTCAAAGGCGGAACAATTTCATCATCGGTAACACTTTTTTTTGCAATTACAACTGTTCCGTATTCTACTCCGCGGGATGTTTCTACAATAACATGATCTCCCGCTTTTAAAACAAGATTTCCGGCATCGAAATAATAGATTTTTCCGACGCTTTTAAACCTTATTCCTGTTACATCAATCATTAACTTTCTCCTCAATTTGTATTTATTGCTTCAGCACCGATTCAATTCGCATAATCATAGATTGAATTTGCATTGATACATTTTCATTATTCCTTAAATCAGACGGTATTGCACCGACAATTTCGGTAAGATTAAAACATTTTGCCAAGGTAACAGAATTGGAAATCTCCTTGATTTCCGACATCTTATCGGTATTAACTATCTGATCTGAAAGACCATTTTTTAAAAACATCACATCACGAAGCAACGAAACAATTGCCTCGAGCATAATATGAAGATGCTCTTTGTCGCCCGAAAGAATTTCGAAAGCTTCAAAAGCTCCTGCCTGAGACGAATCAACAACCTTGAGTATTGCGCCTATAGCGGCACTTCGAGCACTTTTAAAGTTTTCATCTTCAAGAAGTGATTTGAGAACTCCGGGATTGCCCATACAATAGTTATATAAAAACGAATCCTCATTGTCCAGCGGAAAACAAGAAACCATTTCTTCTTTTGACCAGGGCAAAAGCTCCAGCGTCATAACCCTCGACATTATGGTTGGCAAAATATTTGATACGCTGTCACAAAGCAAAAGAAAAACCACATACGCAGGAGGTTCTTCAATTATTTTTAGAAGTGCATTCTGACACACCGATTCCATGATGTGAGCACTTTCTATGACAACAAATTTGTATTTCCCGCCCGAAGGTTTTTCGTAAACCCTTTTTATGATTGTACGAACTGTCTGAATATCATATTTGTTTTTTTCATTAGGCACAAGACGTACAATGTCAAAATTTGCTCCGGCAATTGCGCTTTTGCAACCGGTACATTCCTTGCACGCCATGGAGTGATTGCACGCAAAATAAAGCTCGATAAGATGGCTCAGATATTTTTTGCCGACTCCGCGAGGACCTTTTAAAATATAGGCATGACGCACACTGTCATCCTTAATGGAATTTTCAAAATATGAAAGTAGCTTTTGCTGATAAAATGAAAGCATTATTATACCTTTTCAAATCTGTCAACATCAAGCACAAATATTGTTGCACCACCAATTTGCACCTCTATGGGGTATGGTGTGAAAGATGCCGATGCACCCATGGGCATGGGAGATGCTGTAATCTGTTTTCTGCGCTGGCTCTTTGCTTTGATTATATCTATAACTTCCTGAACTTTTTCGTCATCGGTACCAATGAGCAATGTCATATTTCCTGCTTTCAGAAATCCACCTGTTGTGGCAAGCTTGGTAACCGAAAAACCTGCTTTGGAAAGAGCGCCCAAAACCTTGTTACCATCTTCGTCATTTACAATTGCAAGAATTAATTTCATAATATCACCCTCCTTTATTACATTATATAATGAAACGCTCATAAAATCAAGAAAAATATTTTTTTGGGGCAAAAAATTTGATTTATATTGAATAAATATGCATTTTGATATATAATGATGTCTGACACAAGTTAAAATAAGGTTTAATTATAAGGATGGTTTTATGAAAAAAATAATTTCCGTTATATTGATTTTGACAATGCTTTTCTCCGTGTCTTCATGCAAAGATACCGAGGAAAAAGCAACCGAAAGTGCCATGTGCCTCGACACAATTGTCACCGTCACATGCTATGCAGACACCCGAGAAAAAGCAAGTGAAGCTGCAAAAGCTGCAATTTCGGAGGTACAAAGAATAGAGCTTTTGCTAAGTGCCTACATCGAAACCTCGGATATATATAAAATAAACCAAAACGGAGCAAATACTCCCGTTAAGGTGTCTGTCGAAACCTTGTCTGTTCTTGCAAAAGCGCTGGAATTTTGCGAAAAAACAAATGGTGCCTTTGACATAACCGTAAAGCCCCTTGTGGAGCTTTGGAACATCAAGGCGGAAAACCCGCAAGTCCCAACCGATGAACAGATTGGTGTTGCTCTTGAAAAAGTCGACTACAAATCTGTTATAATTGAAGACGGATACGTAAGATTTTTGAAAGAGGGCATGAAAATTGACCTTGGAGGTGCTGCAAAAGGATATGCGGCAGACAAGGTTTTTGAAGTGCTTAAAAATCACGGAATCAAAAACGCTCTCATTGACCTTGGCGGAAATATCTATGCCATGGGTCGGTCCGAGAGCGATGCTCCGTGGAAAATCGGGCTTCAGGATCCCGACAAGGAAAGAGGACAGCATTTTTATGTGATGGAGCTCTCGGACAAAACATGCGTAACATCAGGTTCCTATGAACGTTATTTTGAAAAAGACGGAAAAATATATCATCACATCATCGACCCCAAAACCGGATATCCGGCAGACGGAAACCTTTTGAGCGTGAGCGTTTCGGGAGATTCGTCATTTGAGGCAGACATGCTCTCAACTGCAATTTTTGTTATGGGGACAGAAGAATTTGAAAAAATAAAAAGCAATTTTAACTATGATAAATATGTTGTTGTTACAAACAATAACGGCACATCGAATCACGCCGTTTATGAAAAACAGTAATCTTTACAATTCGCCCGATAAAAAATGCAAATTCCTACACAGCAAAAACAACAGTCCCCTCAGGAGACTGTTGTTTTTTGATGGAAAATTATTTCTTTGTATATGCCCTGAATTCAGTGATTGAGTTCCACTGGTCTTTGCTCGTTCCGTAGCAGTTAAGTCTGATGTAACGAGCTTCAACATCTTTGAGTTCGAAATATTCAAAGTCTGTGGAAATACCGCAGGTTTCAATAACCTTAACAGTTTCCCAGGTCTTCTTGTCGTTGGAAACCTGAATATCCATATATGTGCTTCTTGCATCACCGCCGTACATTGCAAGGGCAATGTATGAAACCTTGGTCTTGTCTGCAAGCTGGAATGTGATATTCTGTCTTGCTTTTGCAGACCAACGGGTTTGCATATTTTTGTCGATGGTGTTATCGGGAATGTTGCCGTCGTGGCTGGAAGCGGTTACACCGACAACTCCCACTTCCTTGTTATCGGCACCGATTTCGAAGATAGCTTCAATAACTTCGGGAAGTTCAAAGAGATAGGATGTGATTTTTCCTGTTTCCTTGTTTTTGAGAACCACATATTTTTCTGTTTTAGCATCGTTTTCCTTGTAGGAAATTTCGTACTTGGAATCGGCAACAGCCTTAATTTCCGAAGGCATAACATCAACCTTGTAGCATCTGTTTGCAGGATTAAATTCTGCAAATTCCACACCGTCAAAGAGGATTTTTTCGGCCTTATCGAGGGGAGCAAACTCACCTTCGGGAATTGTCCACTGATCAAAAGGTGTAATCTCGGTTGCAGGCTCGGGAAGCTCTTCCTCTGTGAGGTAGGGAGTAAACTCAAGACGGAGGTTGAAATCCTTTACACCGTCAAAGTGGAGCGCAAGACGTCTGATGTCTTTTACAATTCGGTTTCCTTCCATCTGAGGAGATGTGGGAAGGGGAGTTGCACTCATGATGCTTGCTTTGTAGGGAACATCGCAAAGGATGTTGATGCGAAGTTTCTTACCGCCGTTATTACAGTATACTGTTTTGCCGTCGTCGGAAAGCTTGATGTCACATTTGTTGAGGTTATAGAAAGCATAAACCTCTTCTTCCTTATTCAGATGAACCTCATCCTGAACAACCATCTGTGTTCTGTCGTTTCCAAACATTATACCTCGCTTGTAGGAAGCAGCGGTTGTCACATAGGTGTTAGTGAGGTCTGTGATTGCATAAGCTCCGCGGGGCATTGACTTGTAGGTGTTGATGGTGTCGCCGGGGCGAACTCTGTGACCGCCCTCAAGACCGGGATCAATTACAAGACATGAGTTTGCTTCGGCACGGGAGAAGTAATAACGCCATCTCTTGCCGTCCTGAGCAGAACCCCAGTAGCCGTCGAGGGAGTAGTTGTCACGACCCATGTTGGTTATCCACTGATGACCGAAGGCTTCAAGTCCGAGAGTACCTGAGTTCATGACACCGTGAGTTTCGCCGGCATCCTGAACAAACATACCGCAATATATTTCCTGATTGCCTTCCCATGTGTTACGGAAGGTAACCTGGTCGTTGTTTCTGAAGAAGTTGTCAAGGGCAAAGGACGATGCTTCAACTGTTGAATAGTCAAAGTCAAGGTCATATGCAAGACAGGTCCACACATAATCGGAGGTGTTGTCAAGACAGTATTTCTGAAGCTCACGATTGCCGTTTATGAGAGCAAGCTCATAGAGAGCTGCGGTGGGTCTTCGGCCTTCATAGGTACCGTCGTTGATTGTGAACATATAGGTTGATGATGAACCGTAGATTGGATAGTTAACAATGCTCTTTAGGCACTGAAGGTCGGAAAGTCCGTAGGATGTGCCGAGGGCTTTTTCCATACCGAGGAGCCATTTTGCCATGTAGGGACCCGTGTAACCCCAGTAACCGAGGGATTCATACCATGCACCGTCGGGATACCAACGTTCAACAACGGGCTTCATATATTCAAAGTCACCCTGCATAATAGCCGTTGAATAGTCAATGTCCACATCGGCAATTGCCATTGCACCGAGGAAGGTGTAGGTGTTGTCGAGAAGGGCATGGTTGTTGGAGTTCCAGTAGAAAGCATAGAAGCCTTCGGTATATTTTGAGCTTCCCTTGTTGGTCATCATGTCATACATGGTGTCGTAGTGAAGCCTTTTGAGACCTTCAATTGTTTTGTCTCGCTTATCCTGCTCCATCCAGTTATACAGCCAGTCATAACCGATTGCACAACCGAAAACAAGCTGGTTGTTATCGATGTACTGTGATGTGCCCCATGTAGAGAGATTAAGGAGTGCATCCATTTCTGCCCAGGCACGGTCTGCATATCTTTCGTCGCCTGTCATCTGATAGGCAAAAGCGTTATAGATGATTGCATTTTTGGCTTCATCACCACGGGAGTTGTAGGCACCCTCAAGGATTGTGTCGGTGTTTGAAACGCCTTTGGTGATATAGTTTTCACATCTTTCCGTGATGGAAGCAAACCATTTTTTGAGGTAGGGATCTTTGTCGAGATTATCTCTGACTCTGTCAAAGTCTGCTTGAGAAGCAAACATCCAGGGGTGACCCTTTGCAACTGTGGGAGCAAGATCACGTTTAAAATCTGCCGCTGTTACCACGGGATATTTAAAGGCGATCTGACCTTTGATGTAGGGTTCTTCTGCGGTAATGCGAAGAGTGGGACGATCAGCCTTGTTTGAAGATTCGTTTGAAAAAAGTGTTACAACAGAACCGGAATATTCAACAAAGAACACAATTTCCTTCTGTCCTTTTTCAAGAGCTTCTCTCACATAATCGGTGATTGCAACCATAGCGGTTGTTTTACCGAGTTTTTTAAGCTGGAAAGATGTGAGCATATATGCACTTTCTCTTGTTCCGTCGGGAGTACCGAGAAAGGTGAGAGCTGTACCTTCAAAGGCATTTCTCACAGTGAGTGAAAGTACACTGCCGCCAAAAGGTTTTCCGCTGAATTCTTTTCCGGCAAATTCCGATATGTCAAACTTTATTTCGGCATATCTTTTGTAAACAGAACCCACAAAGAGGGTTTCTTTGTCGTCATAGGTTTTAATCTTGCCCTGATTGTTTTCGTAATATGTGTCGGAAACAACCGTTGCAAAGATGTCGGTTTCTTCTGTGGCAGCCATGGAAATCGGTGCAACAGACATTAAAAGTGATACACAAAGTATCAGTGCTGTTAATCTTTTCATAGTTAGTCTCCTTTCACATTATTCATATTCATAAAGAACCATCATCGAAACCACGCTGGAACCAAACACCACTGCAGTGTGAGCGTTTTCACCAAATGTGGTGTAGCCCTTCACATCAAATGCTGTTCCAACCTCAACGGTTTCTGCTTTTGGATTTACAATGAGAACCTGATTACCTTTGAGTGAATAGGAATACATATTCACTGTTTCGCCATCATATCCGCCGTTTGCATAGATTTCAGGGTCATATTTGTAGGGAAGAACCTTCATAAATTCGCCCTGAGAAACATATACTCTGCCGAGGTGAACAAGCTGATTGGGGATTGTACCCATACCGGGGTTGTTGTTGAGAACACAGCCGAAGCTTTGTGCAATCTGTTTTCCGTCTGCATCAACAGGCGGATAAATTCCGGGGACAAGACCGATATTTGGGTCTTTGGCATCGGCAACACCCTGCTCAACGGTAAAGTTGTTGGCACCATAAAAATTGTCTTTTGTGTGGGTTGTGTAGTTTGCAAGAACGGAAGCACCCTCACGGTGGATGATGTGGAAGTTTGAAACGATGCCGTCGATGTCGGCACTAACCATTATTACATCACCGAATTTGAGTCCGTATTTCGAGAAGAACCCAAGCTCTTTTGAGTAGAATTCCTTGAGTGTACCGGCTGCAGTGAGACACTCTATTTTGTCAACCTGCTCGCCTTCGGCATCAATAATCTGACTGACTGACTTAACAAGATAGGAAGAGCCTTCTTCATCAACAAATTCGTTTGAACCCGAACCCATTGAATATTTTGACACAACATAGTCACTGGCAAGGTTGCCCTCGGTGAGAGTGTAACCATAGTGAAGCTCGCCGGGCATTCTGCCGGAAAGTGCTACCACCTTGTAGTCTTCATCGTCAGCGGTTGCGATGTATTCTGTCATTGGAACATAAAAACGAGTGCTGGTGTTCATAAATATACGACTATATCCTTTGTTGGAAATAACATCTGTATATTTAACAGAAACATATTTATCGGTAAGGTCGGTAAGCTCGGCATTTTTGTAAAGTCCCTGAGCCTGACCGCCAAAGGTTTTTGCAACATCGTCGGAATAGTTAAGCATTGTTATTTTGCTGTTTTTATCCACATTATAAATAACAAGACCGGTAGACATTGACTTTTCGTAGCCTTCCTGCTTGGGGAGTTTTTCGTAAATCGCCTTTGCATCACCTTTAAATGCAACGCCGTTTACAACAAAAACATCTGCCATGTCATAAGCATAAACAATGCCGTCACTGCCAAGAATTTTTGCGGAAATCTTATAGTTCATTCCGCTTCCGAATAGTGCAGAATACATGAGATAACCGACCTTGTAGGCAGAAACGTCGGATTCTGCAATAACATACACCAGGTCACCGTCAAAGTTGATACAAGCTCTGATGATGGAGCCCATTGTGTATTTTTCGGTTATCTCGCTGAAGATGTCGGCACTCACCTCAAAAGCTCTGCCGTCAAGGTATACCCTGTTTGAGCCGGGGGATGTTCCTGTGAGTTCACCGAGAACAAGGTCCGAACAGATGCGTACATCGTTTATTTCGCCGTCTTCGTTTCTGCATATCCACAAAACGTCATTTTCGGATATGTCCTTGAATTCTGCGATTTCTCCGTCCTGATTGGTGAACACTATATTTGAATCATCAAATTTATAGGAAACTCCCGGTTTGGACTTATCGGAAACAAGAAAATCATTTGAAATGATTGTGCCTGCAACAATCTGTTCATAGGATTTGATTATCACAAGGTCGGAACCGTTTCCCGTGGCTTCAATAATTTTTACGTAGCCGTAATCGGGAACCATTATGCTTTCATCATAGATGGCATTTTTGCCGTTATAAACAATCACTGCATCGCCTTTGACTTCGATTTCCTCTTCTTCATCGTCAAGCCAGTATTTGTAGCAATGATTTGCTTTATCATAGCTCATGTCATCGCTTGTGTAGATGGTGGTGATTTTGCTGTCATTGTCACCACGGGCATATATGGAGCGGATTTTAAGAGAATCCTTTTCATAATATACATCAACATATTCGCCAAGAAGTGAATCGGTGTCAAAAGCACCTTTTTTTAGCTTGAACCCGTCTATGGCAACAAAGCCTTCACCGACACCGCTATCATAGTTTGTACCGAAATACTGACCGTCGGTAACTGAGCCTGTGACAGATTCAATTCCCCACATCTGATAGAGAAGTGTTCCGCCGGTTGCTATGCTGTACTGAGTTTCGCCGTTTGCAGAAACCGTAGCTGTGGGAAGCTTTGTGTGAAGCATATTGAATATGATTTCATCGGCATTTGCTTTTGTAACCTGAGCGCCCATTCCCTTGGCAGAAATTCCAAGCTTTGAGGCTGTGGAAGCATAGCCCGATGGCCAGCCTCCGTTTGCAAGTGCCATAAAATCATAACCCAGAGCTGAGATGGCAATCTTTAGAGCTTCATTTGATGTGATAACATCACCGGGTCTGAAGGTTTCGGCATCGGAGATTACTCTCCACGCATAAAGATTGTATACACCTTCATAATAATCACTGCTCTGTGAAACATCTGTGTAAGGAAGCTTGTAGCCTGCAGGCATTTTTTCAATGCCCATTGCTCTGCTCACTTCCAGAGCAAACTGACCGCGTGTAACCAATTCATCCTTTGCATCTGTCATGCCATCTGTTATACCAAGGTCAAAAAGAAGCTTCTGATGAGCATCGGAATCACCCGATGCGGCGGAAGAAAACACAGGAAGAGCCGACATGCCAAGCACTAAGGTCAGCACAAGAAATATACTTAAAAATTTCTTCATGTTATTTTACCTCCTTTGAAAAAATGTCACTTACTCTCGAAAGCATAACTGCAACTTCTGCTCTTGTGGCATGTGCTTTCGGGTTGAAATATTTGTTTGCATCACCGGTGATAACACCCTTTGCATTAAGAAATGCAACTGCCGATTTTGCATAATCTGAAATTTCGCCATTGTCGGCAAAGGATGAAACCTCATCACTTACAACAACGCCTTTTTTGATAAGAGCGTTTACAATCATAACCGCAATATCTTGTCTTGTAGCATTATATCCCGTGCCAAAGCTGTTTGCACCTATTCCCTTTACAACACCGTTAGCAACAGCGACTTTAACATATTGAGCAAACCAGCTGTTTTCGGGAACATCAGAAAAGCCTTGGGCTGAACCGTCATCGGTGAGAGAGGTGAGAGACACAATGAGTTTTACAAACTCTTCTCTTGTGATGTTGTCGTAAGGAGCAAAGCTTGAAGAAGATTTTCCGTTTATGATTCCTTTGTTATAAAGCTTTATAATATGCTCTTTAGCCCAAGCGATGTTTTCTATATCAGCGAAAGGATTAAAGGGAGTATCTTCAACGGGAGCCGTTGAAACAACCTGGAAGCCCGTTGAACCGCCGTTTCCGCTTGGAGCACCGCCACCACCGCCGGTTGAGCCGGAATCTTTGTCTTTATCTTTTTCTGCCTTTTTGGCATCTTTTACCGCTTCTTCAAAAGCATCGGCAAAGTCTTTTGCATTGTCAAACTTTTTCATCATTGCCTTGTCAACAAATGATGTGGATTTGAGATCGTTATAATCATCCATAAATTCTTCGATACCAAGAAGCTTTGCATATTTTTCATTTGTAACAATTTCTTTTACTTCGGTCATGTGGAAAGCATTCGCCACAGTTTTAAGGATGTTTTTAATTCTGTAGGCATCGAGAGCTTTGTCCATTATGGCGATAACATCCTCATAAGAATCCACACTGTTTTCAATGCTTTCAAGGGCTTCTTTCAAATCGGAGGCAAATTCCGATTCAAGTGCAACGGTCCATTCGTCGCAAACATCTTTGTCATAGCCTTTAAGCACATCAAGCTCGGGAGCTATGAGAGCAATTGCTTTGTCCGGGGTTTCGCTTTGCTCAACTGCCGTGAACCAGGAAAGTTTTAAAACCAAGGCCTGAAGTGTTTCAACGGATTCTGCTGTCATTTCACCAAAACCGTCTCTTTGTGAAACAATTTTTGATGCAAGACTTCCAACATCTGAAATATCATCCGAGTATTCATTGGAAAGACCGAAGATAAATTCAATTTTTTCCCAATTTGAAGCAATGTACGATGCATTGCCGTTTACCGCAACCATGTTCCAATATTTTGAAATGTCGGATTCTGTGTAGAAGCTTGTGTCTTTTTTATACACACCGGGAGCAGATTTTGGTGATATTTTGAGAACATAGTCACCACTTTCGGGAAGCTTGATTCCGTCTATGGCAACAACACCACGTTTTCCGGAGGTAACTGTTTCTTCATAGGCTGTGCCGGCTGCATTTTCAATTGTGACCGTGATTTCGTTATTGGAGTATGCAGAATTTTTAAAGTATACCGAAAGGGTTGCGTTCTCGGCATCAAAAGTTGCTTCAAGCTCTGCATCGTCTGTAATTTTTGTATCGGGAGTTTCCCCTGCATAGAATTTTGCAATTATAGCATCTTCCGATGCGGCGTTGCCGTAAATGTCGGAGGCACCTTTTTTGATTACTGCTTCGTAGGTTTTTCCGGGGTTGAGTGCCACGGGAGATGCAAGGTCATATTTTTTGATTGCATCATAGAACACAAATTCCGATACAACTGCATCTGCGCCCACTTCTCTGATTTCGATTGCCTGATTGATGTCGGCAAATTGTGTGAGAAGTGAGAAGGAAAGCTCAAGGAGCTCGTTTGTCACTGTGTCAACACTGTATTTAACATCATACACATCAATAACGGGAGTTTCCGCCTCAATGCTTCCTTCTTTGAAGCCTGTTGAAAAACGGATTGTCTTGCTCACTTTCTGACCGAACATATCGGTTGCGGCAATTGTGAGTTCATAGTCTGTGCATTCCGAAAGTGCAGTTTCAAGGGTAACATCTCTGCCCTTCATTGAAACTTCAGCATTTTCGCCGTTTAATGTGGCTGTTGCCTGATCTATGCGGTTAACAAATTTGAAGCTTACCTTTGTGTCGGCGGCAACATCTTCACTATTATTTTCCACTGTGGATGAAACAAAACCGTTTGCGCCGGGTTCGCCAAAGCTTGCAATGTATTTTGGGTCAAGACCTGCTTTGGTGTAGTCGGTATCGGTCATACACGCATTTGCAACATTGAGCGAACTTGCATAACATCCCACACCGACATACATATGTTTGTATCCGTCTGCAATACATTCCTTTGCATATGATGAAATGTCAATATAGTTGATTTTGTATTGATTTGTATATCCTTTAACAGTAATAATTTTATCTTCAACAATGTTATGCTGTTTGTATGTATCTTCGCCATAAACGGAAGCAAAGCTTTCCGGTGCATCCATGGGAAGATTGCTGAGTTCAGGCATAACGTGTGTCATTTTGAGAACTACAAGACTTCCGCTTGAAGAACCTGTTCTTAAGATAAATTTGTCGATGGTCTTTCCTTCCGGAAGTGTGGGAAGAGCAATTTTGTAAATAACCATACTTCCGTTGTTAATCTTTGTGCCGGTAAAGTTGCTTGAATCGTTTGAAATTTTTCCGCCACCGAGGGCATATCCGTCCGGGATATCCACAACATCGCCAAGGGCTTCATATTCTTGTGCCTTGATGTTTTCAACACTGTATTTTGTGAGGGGAACATCCATTGCCGTTGTGATGTCGGCATAGGCATTAATTGTCTTATCTGCCGATGAAAGCTCGCTTACTATTTTGTCGGCATAATCGGATGTCATACGCTCTGTCCATCTTGCGCATACATCGCTGTTTGCAGATTGAAGTTCTTCAAAGTGAGTGTCGATGTAGCCTTTAACCGTTTCGGGATCTTTGCATTCTTCAAAGGCTGTGAAGAATGATGCAAGTGTAACAAGCTCATTGAGAGCATATTCATTGTCGGCGGTCATTTCTCCGAGACCATTGCCCCTTAAAGCAACAATCTTTTGAGAAAGAGCATCAAAATCCGACACCTCGGCAAGATATTCGTTTTCGAGACCGAAAAGCTCGCAAAGTGTTTCCCATGCATTTAAAACATCTGCCGCCGTTCCGCCATTTGCAATGAGATTCCAGAAACCGAGAATGTCTTCGGGAGTGTAGAAATCATAAACCATGCCAAAGCATTCGGGAGAGTTTTTGGGGCATACTCTTACGGTGTATTCTCCGCTTTCGGAAAGAATAACTTCATCAAGAGTTGCAATACCTCTTGCGCCTGTGGTTATGGTTTTGCTTGTTATAACTTCATCGTCTTTGGAAACCGAAAGTTCAATTTCACGGTTTGAATATGCAGGGTTCATAAACCATACATCAAGACTTGAATTTTCTTTGTCAAGCTCCACAGTGAAGTCACAGTCGGAGTTGTCGGCAAATTCTTCCGTGCTTGTTTCTCCTGCAAGGAATTTTGTTATAACAACATCCGCCTCTGCAGCTTCGCCGTATTTATCTTCGACGCCTGCTTTGATAACCGCTTCATAGGCAGTGCCTTCTTCGAGGGCAATGGGAGATGTTATGTTATATCTCAGAGTTTCTTCGTCAAGAGCAAATTCCGCATCGATTTTGTCTTTGCCTATTTCTCTGACTTCAATTGCTTCGTTTATGTCATCAAATTCAGTAAGGAGCTTGAATGAAAGTTCATTAAGTTCAGTGTTGTCATCCGAAACCACACATTTAACGTTGTATGTGCCGATTGACGGATTTTCGGGGACAATCGCTCCGCTCTTTAGTCCGGTTGAAAATCTGATTGATGCATCGGATGTCTGACCGTAGATATCTCTTGCAGACACATTAATATCAAAATCCGAACACTCTGCAAATGAAGCTTCAACAAAAACCGTTGAACCACCTACCGAGCATTCTGCATCTTCGCCGTTAACAGTAACCTTGGCAGAAGAAATTTCATTTGAAAATTCAAAGGAAACCTCACCATCTGCCGCCACATCTTCTGCTCCGTCTTCAACCGATGATGACACAAGCTCAAGCTCGGGAGCATCTTTGAAGCTGTAGATAACCTTGGGGTCAAGACCAAGTCTTGTGTAGGTTGAGTCAGTCATACATCCCTGCGCCATGGAATGAGTGGAGGCAAAGCATCCTACCGCCACATAGAAATATTCCTGACCGTTTGCAACGCATTCTTTTGCATATGACGAAATATCACGGTACAGCTTCTGATAACTTCCGGATCCGCCGGAAAGTCTGACTGCTTCACCTTCGACTATAGAATAGTTTTTGTATGTATCCTTTTGGGTAATGGGTTTAAGCTGTTCACTGTCTGCACCAAGATTTTGGGGGAGAGTTGAAAAATCCCAATCTGCATAGTCGATTCTCAGAATCTCGGTGGTATTTGAACCCGTACCTGTGCGGATTACAAACTTGTCAATCTGTTTCCCCGCAGGGATTTTTGGCAGGGGAACCTTGTGAATCAACAGCTTACCAATGTTCATTTTGGTGCTGAAAAAGTTACCGGTCTGCGCCTGAAGCTCATAGTTATCTACCTTGTAGGACAGATCAATGTCCATAATGTTTCCGAGAGCTTCATACTCTGCGGCTTGTTCCTTTTCCGCATCGGTGTCAAGGGCAAATGCCGAAAAGCTGAGACTTGTCATGACAAGCAGCATTGCCAGAAACACAGATACTGATTTTGTAAATAGTTTCTTCATTTTTTCCTCCTTATGAAATATGAATTTTCAACTTTTTACTATTTTTTGATTTTATATTATATTATATAATAAAATGAACGTTTTGTCATTATTATTTTTGCACTTTTTCATGGATTTCAACTCTATTCTGAACCTTTTTAACACAATTTGGGCATTAATTATATTTTGCATACTAATATATTATAATTATATACCACATTTTTTGAATTGTAAATTACAAAAACTACATCACATATTGCAAAAAGTACACAACCGTGGTATAATCACGGTACAAACTGTTTAAGGATGTGATTTTATGTCATATACCAATTATGCCCGATACAAATCCGAAGATTTTGTGCTCAGTCACTCCCGGCATAATCCCGCTCAAGAACACGTCTTTCATCACACAACCAACGAAGAATATGAGTTTATGTATTTTTATGAAGTTTCCTCGGTTTATTACATTGAAGACAAAGAATTCCCGATTACAAAAGGCTGTGTTGTTATCACACCACCGGGTACGCCCCACAATTTTATTCGTACTCCCAACAGTATTGAAGACAGATTTCACACACGCATCAACAGGAATCTGTTTTCATCAAACATTTTAAATCATCTGCCAAAGGACTTATTTGTTATAAATGCCCATGAAGATTCAATGCTTGTAAGTTTGTTTAAAAAAGTTGACTACTACTGCCGGAATATTGATGACGAAAGTCTTCTTCGACCGCTTCTCATTCACACCGTTGAAGAAATTGTATATAACATTATTTTGAACCATAAAAAGCAAAACACAGCGGCTAATTACTCCATAAATCCCGTATTTTCAAAAGTTATAGCCTTTATTGATGATAACATTCATAAAGATATTACCCTTGACACAATTCGCAAGGAGCTTTTTGTGAGCAAAAGCTATCTTCATCATCTTTTTTTGCAAAGACTTGCAAAAACTCCCAAAAAATATATTTTGGAGAAAAAACTCTTTCTTGCACAGACGGATATTCGTCACGGAAAACTTCCTACCGAGGTTTATTCCGACTATGGATTTGCAAATTATTCAACCTTTTACAGATGTTACAAAAACCTTTTGCATCGTACACCGTCAGAGGATTACAAATATTGTAATTCAGAAAAAAACAAGTAATTAAATTGGGGATGTAGGGGTGTTTAACATATGGACGTGAGCCTCCTCCCCGGTGGACAATGTCGTCAACTTAGTGACAAATTTGAGTTTGTCGGGGAGTTACGTTGAAATCAATTGGAGTAACTTTCTATAATCACGCAGTTCTTTTCAAAGAAATTTCTATAATATCTGTTTCTTTATCCGACCGCCTTCGACTCCGTCACTCAGACGTCGGCGAAGTCTAAATCCGAATCCCCGCAGCGGAAAATGATGGATTCGGATTTTCGAAGTCGAAACAGATATTATAGAAAACGAACTGCTACGATTATATAAAGCTCCTCCAATTGATTTCGCAAATTTGTGCCTCACTAAA
>JAFQHQ010000134.1 GCA_017397885.1 Clostridia bacterium
AGAGCATATCCTGTTCCTCCGTTTCTGGTTTCTGGACAATTCCATTATAACGGATTTTGAACAAATATGCTCTCTTTTTTTACATTTTCTAATTTTATTGAGCTCTATTTGTTGGATACCCCAACATTTATTATAGAGCCTATAAAACAAAACCTGTTGACTAAAGTAATGTCAGCAGGTTTTGTTTTGTTTGAAAAAAATATCATTTTCTCTCAAATTCCGAATTCTTATATTTTGTGGGTGTCATGCCAAAATTCTTTTTGAAAGTTGCAATAAAATAGTTGTAGCTGTTAAATCCCGAGCCAAAGCAAGCATCTGTAACACTGTAGCCTTTTTTCAAAAGAAATTTTGCATGGGCGAGCTTTCGGGAATTGATAAATTCCGTCGGGGTTATTTCAAGGTACTTTTTGAAAACCCTGCAAAGATATGACACACTCACATGACAATGCCCGGCGATTTCGACAATGTCTGAAACCGTGAGATAATTTTGCGAAACATATTGCATTGCTTTGTGAAGTGCAGGAGGGAGCTTGCGGGCGGATTGAGACGTAAAGCTGTTGGCAAATTGATTGCACAAAAACGTCATGAGCCGAAGCAAATATGAATAGAGCATAAAATCTCTGAAGTTTTCATCATTTCCTGCCAAAGAGTCGAGACGGTGCAAAATGTGAAAAAGATCGGTGAGATCGTCCTGCGAAACGGTTGCAAAGTTGCATGATTCTTTCTCTTTGGGATAAAAGAGATTGTGAAACGGTGAATCGTTCTGTATAAACTCAAAGATTTCGGACGGCAGATTAATTTCATAATAGTCAATGTTATCTTGCGTAAAAAACAACGGTTGGAATGTATCTCCTGTTCCAATTAACAAAACATCACCGCATGCAGGGGAATAAACGGTGTCGTTTATCAACATGCTCATTTTGCACTCAACAAAAATGAATATGGTGAGATAGTTTCTTTTGTGTTTCGGATGATTTGCAAGTTCTTTGGGATCCGACAGCATGTGATGATAGTGTCTGAAAATAATTGGGTTTTTGGCTCCGGGATGATAAGAGTAGATTTTAGCTCTGTTTGGTGCAGCTATGGTGTCTTTTACATCGTCAAAGTTTCTGACAAGAGCAGGATAGGTAGATTCTTTGATTGATTGAACACTGTCCGACAAATCGGTATAATCAAAATGGTTTTTAAGCTGTTGCATACACACCCTCCTACAAAATAAAATTGTCAATAATGTTGTCTTTTCGGCGAAGCTCTTCCGACGGCGGATATCCTATGTGGCTCACATATGCCCGGTAGAAGCCGGAATAGTTTGAAAAACCGTAGGCGGCATAAACCGAAGTGGGGTTTTTGCCCGAACGAATATCCTTTTGAGCAAGATAGAGTTTTTTTGAAGTAATATATTTTTTTGGACTGATTTTAAGAGTTTCCACAAAAATATGATGCAAATAGCTTTTGCTCACAAAAAGCTCACTGCAAAGCTTATCAAGATTCATGGGTTCACAAATTGTGCGGTCAATATATTCAATCACCTTTGAGAGTATTTTGTTTGTGTGATAATCCGGTGCAGAAACATTGCTTTTTGAAATGGAAATAATATGAAATATGAGATTTATCACGGCAGATTTAAGAGCTTCCGTCAAAACTTCGCCCTCAAATTTTTGGCAATATGTGTCCATGATTTTAAAAAAGTTATCGGTTTCGGGATAATCCTTTGCCGAAAAAACGCAAAAGTCATCGGGCAGTAGTTTTGGCAAATCAACCGGAAGAATTCGGGAATCCAGGCGGATATGATAGCGCTCATACATATTTTGCTCTTTGTAGGAGTGAATGTGGCGCTGTCCCGGATGTGATATGATAACCGAGCCGTCATTAATGGTATATGTTTTGTCTTCAACGGTGTAGAGGCTGTTGTTTTTCACAAAGTATAAAATCTCATACGAATCGGTAATGTGCACCCAGTCGTCTTTGTGACCAACCTTTTCATATAATGAATGACTGAAAATCAGCTCATCACCGATATACCTTGAAATGCTTTTGTGTGACATGGCATATACTCCTTCCGATATAGTGATAAGTAAATAGTGATCAGGATGATAAATTTGAGTTTGTCGGGGTGTTTGAAGATGAAATGAACACCAGTGCGTTGCCTCCTTTGTGTAAAGGGGCGATGCTTGCCGGTGGCAAGCGTTTATCGCCGACCGAATCGAAGATGAGACGGGGACCGCGTAAGCGGTGGAGGGATTGTAACAAACTGCCTCAATTGCAGTATTTGTGCTTGATTGAGAGTTTATCATTTAACAATCCCTCAGTCACTTCGTGACAGCTCCCTTTACACAAGGGAGCCTTTCGCCCTTGTGTTAAACATCCCGA
>JAFQHQ010000135.1 GCA_017397885.1 Clostridia bacterium
AAGCATAAAAACAATGCCTCTTCATTGTTTTTGCTTGAAATCAGGTAAATTTGATGCCGAATAAAACATCAGCGGCGGGCAGGGGGTTGGGGAGCGCCTGCAGAGCTCCCCGCAAAAAAAGTGTTTGAGAACTTTTTCTCAAAAAAAGTGCTTGAGAACCCTTTCTCAAAAACAACCGGCGTTTTCATGCCGGAGCGATAAACTCCAATTTGTTGACTATTTAAAAATAAGCGATTGTAGGGCAGGGGCTTGCTCCTGCCGACAAAACCAAACGGAACGAGCAAGCCCGTTCCCTACAAATCTAACATTCGAAACAGCTCGATAACATTCGATTTGAACTCAAAAAAAGGAACGACATATTGCCGATCCGAAAAATGTTATTTGCAATTTTAATCATATTAACACTAAGGCGTTATTCCGCCTATGTTTTATTCGGTAGCAAATCCTGTTTTTCAAGCATAAAAACAATGCCTCTTCATTGTTTTTGCTTGAAATCAGGTAAATTTGATGCCGAATAAAACATCAGCGGCGGGCAGGGGGTTGGGGAGCGCCTGCAGAGCTCCCCGCAAAAAAAGTGCTTGAGAATCTTTTCTCAAAAAACCATCAGCGATTTGTCGCTGAACCAAAATGGCGGGCGGTGGTGCAGGAGGGTGCCTGCAGAAGCCTCCTGCGAAAGAAAACCTTATCCGTGATATTCACCGTTATACTGAATAAGGGTTGCGTCTTCAACACCTTCAATGTCTCTTATGACATCAAGAAAATGCGTGTCGTTTTTCTTACAATAAACTTCAACCGCCATTTCGGTTTTGCCCTTGCGCACGGTTTTAGATTTTATGTAATATTTAAGTTTGCCAAATGCTCTGATGGCATTTTCGCCGGCTTCATCGTTTACATAGTGAATAACTGCAATATAGATTTTTCCGCGTTGCTGTTTGTGATAGAAAATGCAGATCATAATAATCATAACAACAGCCGTGACACCTGCCAAAAGATACATGTTGGCTCCCGAGGTTATGCCGGTGGTTATTGCCCAAAACAAATACAAAAGATCCATGGGGTCTTTTATGGCTGTTCTGAAACGGACAATTGAGAGAGCACCGACCATACCGAGAGAGATGACAACGTTTGTGGAAATTGCAAGGGTTACCATTGATGTGAGAAGTGTCATGCCTATGAGAGTTACGGCAAAGCTTCGCGAATAGATAACACCAACATAGAATTTGCTGTAAACCAAATAGATTACAGCTCCGAGAATCAGTGCCGTGAGGAGCCCGAGCACAATGTTTGCAAGGTTAACTCCGTCAAAAGCACCGGATTCAAGAAACGATTTTTTTAATACATCCTGAATACTCATTATTTTTCCTCCTAATCATTCCAATATCCGAACCCGTTCATATATTGGGTTTTTTCATAGCACAAAAGATATTTTGAAACTGCCGTAAACTCCGATGCACGATCAGGTAAAACCTGATGCACAACCTTTGGCAAAAATTCGGTATATTTAACTTCCATAACATGTTTGCCGGGTTCAATAACCGAGAGTGTGGGAAGTGTTGCATCAAAAATGTCGAAGCTTCCTATGGCAGCTCTCACGTTCATGTCAAAGGTTATTCGGACAGTTCCCTCGTCCAGAACCCACGGCTCACGTTCATAGTCAACAATTGTTCTTGGCCGCATAACGTTTGAAACGCATTCAACATAGAATTCGCGACAAAGCGAATGAGGGCTTTGCAAGAGAAAGTCATAATCACCGTCCAGGATTTTATATACTTCTTCTCTTGTAAGCGGGGCATCCTCTTTAAAAATGTAGCTTCCGAATTTTTTCTTTCGTTCAAGCTTGATGCTGGAATCCGAACAGTTGTAAATTCGTATACGGTATTTTTTCCTTCGCAAAACGCCGGCTTCTTTTTCTTCGTAGGAAGATTTGCAGTAATCTTCGAAATACAAGCTTCGAATCATGTATCCTCCGTCTTTTGCGTGTTTATCCAAATGCAAAAACGGTGAAAGTCTTTTGCATATGTGTTCCTTTTGGGAAGTATCTATGAGATATTTCCACTCATTTCTGTATCGTTCAGGTTTCGACATAATATTCCTCCACAAGCGATCCGTCTTGGTTAACATAGAAGCATTTTGTTCCGTATACTTTGCCGGTTTCTGTCAGGTAGCTGTCGAAGGCGGGTTGAGAATAGCCGCTTTTGTTTGTGGCAATAACTCTCACAAAATATTGACCCGGTGCAAGTGGCGGGAAGGTGATTGTCGGAAGGTCAAGACCTGTGTATGAGGCAACGATTTCGTTAAAATAACAATCTGTGGCAAGCTCTGCACTGTAGGTTACGGTTTCCGAATCAAAATCAAATGCCGCATCCCACATAACCGAAATTCCCGCATCGGTCTTTTTGGGGGTTGCAATGAAGAAAGGCATTGGGAAATTGAAAGATTCCTTGTAGAATATGTAGTTGTTTTCAATGTCTTTGGGTATGCATGAAACAACGTAGTCATACTCTTCGGAAGTGAGTGGTGCATAGGTTGCATCGGGACCTGCATAAATGTAGGGCTTGATTATGGATGCATAGCTTTGAGTGGTGCTTGATATGAGCTCGGGTGTGAGGTAGGCTTTTATGTCTTCCACGGCAGTGTCAAGCGCCTGTCTGAATTGGGATGATTTGAGACATCTTTGAAACAGAACATTTCCCCAATAGTTGCTTACACCTTTTTCCCAGCCTGATTGGTCTGTTCTTCCGAGGACTTCATATTCACTGCGTTTGAGCGAACCGTCACAGTCCCAGGTGAGGATATACCATGTATTCGAATTAAGGGGGCTGTATAAATAGAAGTTTCGGCTCTGGGTGTCAATGTTGCCCATGAGAAGATGAAAAGCCATCCAATAGGTGAGGTTTTCCATGTCGAAGTTTTCTTCGATAACCGTTTCAATGGGAATGGTGAAATCATTGATTTTTGTAAGAAGGTCAATTAGCTTTTGGTGATCGTCATCACCTTTTATTTCAAGAATTTCTTCAAAGGCTTTCTGATTGTATGTGGGGTCGGTTTTAAGCTTAATAACATCTTCATAGCGATAAAATTCGCAATAGTTTATTTTGTAAAGATGTCCGTTTCGGTCGAGACCGTGTGCTTCCAGAGCGGTTTTGTTTAGCTGTTCAACCTGAGTGTAGATGCCGTAGTCATGAAACTGACCGTCACCGGATGCTGTGGTATCTTTAACATAAAGACGTACAAATGTGGTTCTCAGACCCATGAGCTGGTCAATTCCCTTAATCAGATCGTATGCCAGCTTGTTTCTGAAACGAAGGCCGTCACCCTGATGCTTATTGAGGGCAATTGTGGTCTGACCGCGCCATTCGCCTTTGTTGTCTTTAAGTTTTATTTTGTAGTTTTTCTGAGCGTTACGGCTGGAACTCTGTCCTCTTATCTGAACCGTGCAGTTTGGAGATACCTGACCGTAGCCAAGTTCTTCGGGCAGGGGACCGTTTTCGTTTCCAACCTGCAAAAGGCCTGCCACCTTGTAGCGATCAACGCCCATTTCGTCATAGTCATAAGCCGAATATGAGTTGACTTCTTCCCAGGTGTGATTGGTGTTTTCGCCCGAGTTTCCGGTAGAAACCGTCAGATACATCGACACAATTTCGGTTGGGTTGTCAGACGAATACACAAGGTCTTTGTCACGAAGCGGACCGTTTTGCACAATGTCATAGCGAGATTCGATTTTTTCTGCGGGAGATTGTTCCGATGAAAAGAGTCCGCATCCGCCAAATGAGAAAAGGGTGCATAGTGCAAGCAATAAACATATTAATTTTTTTGTCAACTTAATCCCTCTCTTTCAATTTTGAGTTAAGAAAGTTCCCCAGTTTTGTAAACGCTCCCGAGCGGTCTTCGGCAACAAGAGGCTGAACCGCCAGAATGTAGTAGGGGAGTCTTTTGGTAAAATAGTCAAGCCGTATAACTGCTATGACAACGAAAAGCATTGACGCCGCAAGAAATCCAAATCCGTAATAAACCGGATCAAACCAAAGCGAAATCAGCGTAAAGCCTATTGTGCAACCGGCAAAAACCGCCGTCGATACCATTGCACCGCGATAGTCGGTGAAATAGAGCAAAATAAGCATAATAACGTTTCCGATGGCATAGAGCCCGTAGGCTACGCAAAGTGTACGGAAATACCCGCGCATCATTTCGTCAAAGCCAAGAGGAAGATAGTCGAGAAGTGTCGGACCGATGGCAATGCAAAAAGCCGTAAAGAGAAGTTGTTTTAGGGCAGTATAAAAAACTTCTGTTTTAAGGGTCGAAAGCATTTCCTGTTCTGCCTGCAAAATATCGTCAATGGTTCCTTTGTCATTGTAGAGACTGTAGTGATTGCGGTATTTCGGATAAAAATTGACCTCAACCGAAACAACAAAGTTAACTGTGGTTATGAGAGTTGTCATAAACGCAAGCAGAGCCGGCACATCGTGAGACGGCGCTCCGTAGAAAAGTCCCTTTACATTTACGTTTATATCGCTGAACCACATTATGACAAGATGCGAAAACATGCCAATATTCATAAACAGTCCCGAAAGTGCAAGGGGCAAAAACTCATCGAGCCACTTGAAAAATATGAAAGGTTTCCCGTCTGTTTTGGGAAAATAGCGGTGAAGCAAAACCACATGCCACACTGTCATAACACCATAGCCTGCCGTCACCGAAAAAAGCAGGGATTCAATCACGGGAAATTTCAGTTTTATGAAAACAAATCCAATTAAAAAGGTTACTGCAATTGCGGTTAAAAACGAAAGAAAAATCCCCTTGTAGTCTTTTATTGCGGTGAGATAACTCATGGCGTTCCACACAATAATCAGCTCACCGAAGAAAATGAAGCAAAGTATCTGTTGCAATAGGGTTGCCCCCGAAATCATGAGGAAAATTCCGTAGAGCAGACATCCCACAGCCATCATGACCACGGTTGATCCCCAAAACGATGGCAAAACCGCATCTTTGTTTTCCTCATACAGCATATCTGCTGTAAAACGGGTAACAATCATGGAAAAAAACGAGGTTGTGGTTATTGATGCCAGCAGGGTGTAGGTTATCATGCAAATGAGAAGCTCTCTTTTTTGAGTGTCAAGACCCGAAAAATTGCAAAGAGCCATAATTCCCAAAAGCAAAAGCACACCCAAGAGCATTGGTCCCGTGCATATTATTGTGGCATAACCGAATGCTTTTGCGGTATGAAAAAAACCTTTTTTCGCAAACAGCTTTTTTAGTTCGAAGCCTATGCCTGCCATTGGGTTTCAACCTCCTTGTACAAATCTCTGTATTTTGTGAGCATAATGTTATATCGGTAATATTCATATGCTCTTTTTTGCCCTATTTCGCCCATTTTGAGGCGAAGCTCTCTGGATTCGCAAAGCTTTTCCATGGCATCGGCAAGCTTTTCTCTTTGCATTGGAGGCACACAGTAACCTGCAATACCAAGCTTGTCGGTGGGTTTCCCTGCCAGAAGTTCACTGCAACAGCCCACATCTGTTGTGACACACGGTCTCCTTGCCGCAAACGATTCAAGGACTGACAGGGGTTGCGCTTCGGAAATGCTTGTCAAAATGGTGAAATCAAGCTTTTCAAAATATTCAACAATGTTTACCCTTCCTGTGAAAATGATTTTGTCACCAAGATTAAGCTGACGTACAAGCTCGTGACATTCATCGGCATATTCCTGATCGTCAACACCGCCCATTATGTGAAGGCGCACATTGTCCATTCGGGAAGAAAGCTCAAAAAAAGCATAAATCATGGTTTTTATGTCTTTTATGGGTGCAAGTCGTACAACTGCGCCGATGTCCACAATTCCGTCATCCTCTTTAAGGGGAATGTCGCACAGTCTTTCATAGCTTATGCCGTTTTCTATTACGCGGCATTTATCGGCATCGCATCCCATGTCAATCTGAATGTAGCGTGCATTTGTGTAAAGAGATGTCACTCTGAATGCTTTGTCATAAATAAGGTCGGATAGCATATAGAAGAAATCTATCCAATATTTTTTAAACGCTCTTGAAACCCACGCGGAACGAATAATTTCTTCTTCACGTTCTCTGGTGTAGATTCCGTGTTCGGTCAAAAGAAGCGGTTTTTTGTTGATGTAGGAACCAAGTGATGCCAAAAGCCCGCCGTAGCCGGTGGATATTGCATGGTAGACATCGGCTTTCGGAACCTCTGTTCCCAAAAGATAGAGCACGGGAAGCAGTCTTGAACGTACAGAGTGAAATGCATCGGAAAAAGCAATGTAGGGGAGCTCTTCGCGGCACTGCTCTGTGAGAATTTTTAGAAATGCTTCGCTTTTAAGGTAGGACATTGGATTGATTTTTTTAACCTGATACATTTCGAAAAGCAAATTCCAGTCGGGTTTGTCCGATGAAACAAGGCGTCTCAGGGCTTCTTTCTCTTTTTTATTAAAGGTATGGTTAAAAATCTTTGATGGTTTGACTCTCAGGGCATCGTCAAGAAACACTTGCTGAACGTGTACAACGTTATCGGGCAGGGTGTAAACAAATTTGTCTTTGTCTTCAGCTTTAGCACCAATAACCCACAGCACAAATTCGTGCTCGGGCATTTCGTTGATATATTGATGCATCCAGGTGGACACTCCTCCGTTAATAAAGGGGTAGCATCCTTCGAGTATTAAACAGATTCTCACTTTTTTACTCCTGTTTAAAATTTATTACCACAGTATCTTTATTTGCTTCAAGGATATATAAATTGCCTGTTATGTGGGTAAGTTTTCCGCCTTTTACATTGCCGGGGGTCTTTTCGTTGAATCGCACCATAAGCTGTACTTCGTCATGAAAATTATCAATTGTAACAGTCATTTGGTTATCTTTAATTTCGGTTTTGGGGGCGGCTGCCGCCCAACGCTGAATAGCTGCCGACGTGTCGGAACCGGTGAGGTTACGTATATTTGGAGCTGATGTGTAAACCCAGTTGAGATATTGGTCAAAATGGTATTTTAGTTTCTCCCAGCCGAGCTCTGCGCCTCGTTCGGGGTCAAGAGCGTCGTCGGGGTGGGTAAAGTGGTTGTTTGAATAGTGGAGATTAAGCTCCGAAATTACCGCAAGCTCCATAAACGGCGTGAGAACACAGCTCGAAACAACACGGGGCTGGTCAACAATACCTTCCGCAGAAACATCATATTCCTGCACACATGAAACATCAACATCCGCATCACGGAAATATATTCCCGAAATCGTGCGGATTTGCGGATATTCCTTTATCAAAAATTCTCTGCCTTCGACAGACAAAATGTTGGACGGCGGAACATAAATTGACATTCCCACATCGGGAAAAAGCTCATCACAAAAATCCACAAGCTCATCAAATGCACCTTCCATGGCATCGTAGCTTTCCCATGTTTTGTAGTCAAAAGCTCCTTTGTAGTCAACATTTCCGAGGCACAGGGGCTGATGGTTGTAGCCGTGATAGCCGATTTCACCGCCTTGGCGCATGAGCATGTTGCCAAAGTTTACAAAGGTTTCCCTGTCGGGTATGGCATTTGTTGTACCGTCAACGGAATCATCATAGCATTCTATGGCAAGTCCTGTGTATTTGAGACCGTATTTGTCGGAAAAATTCATCATATCGGGCCACCAAATGTTAACATAAAAGTCCCTGATTGATGTCTGATAGTCACGCATAATGTATGAACTGTTTCCCGACGGAATCTGTGAGGGAAAGTCATCAAGATAAAAGGTTGAAGCGTTTGTTACGGGATAGACGCACACATCGCCCAAAAGAGAATAGGATGCGGCAAAAAAACCGCGCATAACCTTTTCGTACAGTCCGAAATTATCCACCACAAATTTGCCCTCGCCGTATTTTGTTTCCCAAATGAGTGCGGCTTTGCGCTCGTCGTTGGAGCAGGCATGAACCGTTGTGTTTTTTTCGGAGAGCTGAACTGCGTGAGATGAATCGTAACCGTCTTCAATCACAAAGCCGCGACCGCCGCCGATCATGAAGTTTTCGTCAACATAAATACTGTCTGCAAGAGCGTTATTGTCGGACGAATCTGTGATACCGAGCTTTGGTTCTATAACCGAGGAAAAAGGCGTTTTTGAAAGGGTGAGGGCAAAAAGTGCATTTCCGCCGCCTTCGACCCATTCACAAAGAGTTGTTATGTTGTGACCCAGGGGATTGATATCCGACATGAGGATAACGGCTTTTTCATAGTCATAAAAGTTAAATGTGGTGTTTTGAGCCAGGTCAACGGCGTTGTAGCCCACCTTCATGTCCGAAAAAATGATTTTGAATTCTTCAAGAGCGGAGAGAGAGTCTTTCTCGGAGCTGTTGTACAGCACAAGGGTGTTTCTGTCGAGAGTTTTGCATGCTTCTGCTTTGGTTATGCATTCGTTTTTTTCGAGAAGCTCAAGATTGGGATTTGAGTAATTAAAACGTATTCCCGTTCTTTCTATAAAAAGAATAACACTTATGAGCGCAAAAATCAGCACTATGCTCACAATTCCCTTGTATCTGAAATTGACATAGCGCTCTTTAAAAGCAGAAATTCTGTCCCGTATACGCACTTTATCTTTTGTTTTTGCACTGTCATCGGTGTCCTTTTCCGGTTCGGGCATTGTGAGTATATCGGATTCGAAATCTGATTGAGATTTTGGAATGTCGTTTTTGTTTATGTCTTCCAAAATGCAATTGCCTCCTTTGCTTCGGCAGAAAAATAAGTGTTGTCATCTTCAATGCGGTTTATAAGTTTTTTCAGTTCGTCGCCTCTGCCAACGGTGGAATAATACTCAATTTTCAGCAAAATAAGGTCTTCGCTTTTCTCCCACAGCGAATCGGCAGTGGTCAAAAGCTCGTCAACCCGTGTAAAGTTTTTGAGCTTAAGGTTGTTTTTTATCAGACATATGTAATCTTCAATATTGGAGTCAAATTTAAGTTTTTTTTCCAAAAGCTCATTTAAAGTGTTGCGGTTCATAACTTCAACCTGCCCCTGCATCAGATTCTGATTCAGGCAGTTTGACAAAAATTCGCAGTATTCGCAAAGCACTTCGTAGTTGTCGGGGTCTGCAAGATGCAGGCGCTCATATTTTTGAAGCATATAGTCGTTTTCTTTTGAAATTTCAACCATTGCCGTCACTGCATAGTGAACTACCTCGGTGTCGTCGTTGTCACCTGCTTTTTGCAAAAATTCTATATAATCGGCAGGATTGTCGTTTAAAACATCCATAATAAGCTCACGTCGCTGTCCGGCAGAGTTTATGACAAGTGCTTCTTCCAGGGGGATAATTGAATCGGCATTGTTTCGGGTATCAACCGTCACACCCTTGTAGAGCTCCGATTCGAGTTTCATTTTTTCAACCGGAACAACTTTTTTGTTATCTTTTTTTAAAAAGACCTGAAAATGAAGAATAAGCACAATCACAAAACCCCAAACAGGGAGAAAAAGAGTCACAAAAAACATGTATTTGTGAATGTTTAAAAAGCGTGTATAAATTCCCAAAAGGGTTATAACACAGCAAATGATATGTAATAACAAAAATATTGCAAGATAAAGCATTATTACATACTCCTTTCAGGAATTTTGGGATTAAAAGTGTAGCGAGCTCACTTTAATAACCGACTTTGGCGGTTATCTCAACATCAACATCTTCAAACCTCGGCAAAACAAAAGCCAGGTCTTTTTCCGTTGCCTGAGAAAGCAAAATGTTAACCTTTCCGTTTTTGTCAACACCAATAATGTCGTTTGCTCTCACTTTTCCCGAAATCATTTTGTCAATTTCGGGGTAGGAGTAATCTTTTGTGTCAAGCTCAAGACGGACATATGAGAACACTTTTCGTTCTGCCATTTTGCGGAAGTGTTCAAAGTTTTTCTCAAAGGCTTCGGTATTCATTATGTGTGTTGATTCGATGTATTGTGATTCGCGTATAAAATTGTTATAGTCATAAGCACGAAGAAGAGACATCTGCACAAGGTCGCACAAAATCTTAAAAAGATTAACCCAATAAAGCGTGCGTTGCTCGGCGGTAGAATGCCACACAAGAATGAGCAGTTCAAGCTTTCCTGCTCTGAAAACGCCCGATGCAAACATGGGCAGACCGCTTTCGAGCTCAACGTTTTTCCAGATGTCATTTTTTTCGATGGTTTTCATAACCTTTTCAAATGTATCGAGAGAAATTGAACGTGCCGCACTTTGCACAATTTCTTTTGAGGCAACTTCAAGTCTGCCAAAGGCACTGTTTTCGTTTATGGAATAAACACTTATGCTTTTGTTTTCGAGAATATTTTCAAAAGTGTCCATAAGTTTCAGATAGAGGTCTCTGGGTTCAACGGTGTTAAGCTGTCTTGTGATGTCAAAAATCTTGCCGAAACTGTCTTTTGAACTGATAATTTGCTTTTTGAGCATCTTTTTTTCGGTGTAGGTGTCGTCATACAATTCACGTGTAAAGGTGAGTTTCTCGGTGAGCAGACTGTTTTGTTCATCGAGTTCTTTTATGCGGTCGTCTTTTTTTATTTTTATATATCCGCACACCGAGCCGACAAGGAAGAAGAATATAAACGAAAGCCAGTTGGTGGGTTCATAAAAAATGGTTATCCAACGTGTGCCCGATGCCATTTTTGCCACAAGCCACGACAGTGAACTGAGGCCTGCGGCGGCGATGCCGAAACTCAGACCGTGAGTTATTGCCATGATTACAATATATGCCATGCGAAAATCTACAATTGAAAATACAATGGATGAGCTTGTTACATGTAAAAGAAGCTCTGTAATCAAAAACAAAACAAACAGCTCAATAATCTTAACTGCCATGGTGTGATTTTTCATCCATAGTTTAATTCTATCCCAAAGAGTTTCGTCTTTTATGCCGGTGAGGGTTAAAAATTTCTCGTGCTGATCTTCCATATCGTACACGGGCGAAATTTTTGCAAACCAGCCATATTCATTTTTGAGAGCAAGGTTGTTTGCCGAAAACTCTTTCTGATCATTTTCGCTTGTGAAGTCAAATTTTGCCCCGGGACAAATTTCGGTTATTTTGTCGGTTATATCCGAAAATGTGATGCCGAATTCATCATTTACCGTAAGGGTGCCGGTGCCGTCTTTCCAGTTATCCAAAAATCTTTCCACAAGTTGTGCCAGGTCATTTTCAGAAATAAAATGACATTTTGACATGGCGTTTTCGCTTATTTTTGTTGTGCGACCGAGGGTGATGTTTTCGAAGGTGCGGTAAAGCCAGTCTTTTTTATGTGTGGAACTGTAAAGATAGGGTATTCTCACAATTTTGAGACTCAGTGAATATTTTTGACGGTAGTGATCGCAAAGAGCCTCTTTGGATGATGTTAAAATTGATTTGTCGCTTTTTGCTTTAAAGACTGCATCAAGAGACGAAAAATATATTATTTTGGCATTTTGTCGGGTTTCGCCTATGCACGAGAGAATTGTGCAAAGTTCGCTTTCGTCACTTTCGGTGCCTGAATTGTAGCGGAGCTGAGATGAAAAAATAATTATAACATCAAATTCGTATGTATTAAAAAGTCTCTTATAGGAGATTTTTTTCATGTTGAAAACTTTGAGTTTTTTGCCGGATTTGAGGTTTGAATCGCCGGCAATTGTGACATGACAGTCAAAAAGAGCCTCATCGATAAACTCTTTTGTCACATATCCCGTGTTTCCGATCAGAAGTGCTTTTTTCACCTCAACAACATTGTGTTCGGAAACTATGCTTCGTTTTTCGTGAAGACGTTGTCTGATGGCAACAAGAACATTGTTATTGACAACTTTCAGCAGTGCATTTATTATTTCGGACGAAAACACACCGCTCATCCCGTTTGCAAGCATTTCAATGGCTACATCCTGCGAAAAAGCTTCTTTGTAGCTTCGGGAGCTGGTGAGTGCATCAAAGGAGTCGGCAATTGCAACAATTTGAGCACAAAGCGGCACTGCATCACCTCTCAAAGCATCGGGATAGCCTGCGCCGTCAATTCGTTCGTGGTGAGACCTTGCAATTTCTTTGGCATATTTCAAAACAAGGGGATCAATGTCTCCGGTGGCTTGGGCAATAATTTCCTCACCAAACACGGAGTGCTTTTTTATTATGTCATATTCAATGGGCGACAGCCTGCCCGGAAAATTCAAAATAGATTCGGGGACACGCATTTTGCCCACATCATGCAAAGATGAAGCAACTGCAATGGCAGAAATATCTTCATCGGAAAGACCGAGATTTGGGTTTTGTTTTGCCATTTGGGTTGCAATGAGCTCAGTGAGCATTCGCACATGGTACACATGGAAGCCGCTTTCGCCGTTAAGGATTTCGGGAATGGCATCATTTTGAATGTATTCAATTTTAAGGTAATTTATGTTGTTTTCGGTTTCGAGAACAAGAACAGGATTTGAATTTTCCATTTTTTTCTCCCTTATATAAATTGAAGAAATATGCAAAAAAGCCACAACAAAAAAAGTTGCAGCCAATCATTCATTGGTGGATTTTAATTGATTCTAATTATATCATATGCATCGACAGTTGTCAACATTTTAAGGAGGAACACGACATTTGGAGTAAAATCTAAAGGTCGGCATGATTAATTTCGCGCAATGGTGGATACAGTATATATTTTGTTGTAAAATTACATCCGCACAATAAATTACGAAACGTTTTACCAAAATATGGCTTTAAATGACTTTCGCGTAAGGTCTGATTGAGGAAATCTTGTTGAAATTACAGAAATAATGCACAAATTATATGTAGGGATTTTGTGTAAAATTATGCTTCCCTGTAATTATCCCGGTTACAGTCAGCACATAGACTATCTCCTCGGTTACTATCAGGAAGAAGCTCAAAGAGAAGCGCTTTCGGTTTGGAACGCTCCCAACCGCAAGGAAGACGGCGAAGGCATTGACACACCTGCCGAGCACGCACTTCCCACTTTCGACTACACGGTTGAAGAAAGTGTAGAAATTAAAGAACTCATTACTCTTTGTCAGGCTCCTCTTGAAGCCGCTCTTGTTGATGTTATCATGGGCAAGAAAACAATTAAAGATTGGGAATCTGCCCTTAAAACCGCCAACAAAAACGGTTACACAAGACTTCTTGAAATCTACAATGATTGCTATGACAGATATCTTGTGAAAGAATAAATTTAATATTTAAACAATCATAACCACACGTAATAGACATAATCCTTTTTGATTATGATCATATTGCGTGTGGTTTATTTTTATATAACAATAAATGTAATATAATCGCCGGTGTCTTTGATTTTACACGCCAAAGGATATTATCAAGTGCAGAAAAAGCTTGACCAAAAATGATTTTTGCGGAATTTATTGTAAAATGTGGAATTTTAAATATTGCTTTTGTACGAAAATAGAAAGTTTGTGTATTATATTTCCATAGAAAAACATATTTAAAGATGTTACAATTAATATACAAAATAAATATATTGATCTGAACGAAGCTTCCTGAACAGCTCCGTTCGGGTTATTAATGGAATTTGTATCGGAGGAAAATATGAGAGCAGCTTTTTATGAAAGTGATATTACACCGCCTCTTGGGTGCTATCAGACAGGATACGGTTTTGAGCGAATAGCACAAGATGTTTACAATAAGATATATTCCAAAGCATTAGTAGTAGAGGATAATGGCAACTATGCGGTGCTTATTGCAGTTGATATTTGCGAATATCCAAACGATCTTCACGATAAGGTTACAAAAAGAATAGAGGAATATACCGGCATTTCCCCCGACTGCGTATGTGTTCATTCAACTCATGCACATTGGGGCGCGCCGGTTACCGATAATCCGCAAATAAACTGCTTTGGTGACGAAGCCTATAAAAGCGTGTTTTATCGCTTGGTAGCCGATTCTGCAATTCTTGCATACAAAAGGCTCGATGAATGTAAGGCACTGTATGGTACTGTAGAGGTTCCGGGAATTGCCAATAACCGATGCAGTGTTTTAAAAGACGGAACATTGAGAACTTTTGTTGGTGATCCGGATATTATAGAACGTCCGTTTTCTGAGCCTGACCACGAACTGCCTGTTCTTTTTGTAGAAAAAGATGGTAAGAAAATTGGTGCCCTGTATTCCTTTGGGTGTCATCAGGATACAATCAGAGCAAATGGAGCTTGGGGCTATAGCGGTGACTATTCATCGGTTGTGTCAGACTACTTAAAAAAAGAATATGGTTCAGATTTTGTAAGCATATATATGGCGGCTCCCTCCGGTGATATTAACCATGTTAATCCTTATGCCAAAACCGAGGCTGAGCGAAGAAAATCGTGGACTGAAATCGGCAGACTACTTTATGATGGAATAAAAAAAGCTTCAGAAACTCTATCAGATGTTGGAACCGGCGTTTGTGTTGTTAAGGAGCTTATGAATATACCAAAAAGAAAATATAATAACGATGAGTTTACAAAGCTTGCAAAAACATATCTTGAACAAGACAATGGTTGTGGTGGTCGTATTACTAATCTGGTTTATTATCAGCGTACAGACAAAACCGAATTTGCAAAGCTGTATGTTCAGATTATAAAAATAGGTGAACTGGCAATTTTTGTATACCCGGGGGAAATGTTTACTGAGTATAGCCACCGCACGAAAGAAAGCTCTCCGTTTAAATACACTATGGTTGTAGAGAACTCAAATGCTTATGGTGGATATATTGCTCCGCCTGAGGCATATGAAGAAAACAGTTTTCTTTATGAAATCGCTCCGGCTCATGACAGTTTTGTTGCAAAGGACGGAGGAGAAATGCTTTATAATAAAATGATTGAACTTTCACATTCAATTAAATAAAGAAAGGGTGATTTTATGACAAGAGGAAATGTAAAAATCAATAATCCTGAGCGTTACATGGGCGAACACAAAATAAATCCCGGAAAGCTTGACTTGGCGATAGAGAAAGCCATTCATAAGCTTGGAACCAAGCTTGAAATATACAAGCATTTTACATACCAAAACAGCATGGGTACAGTATGTCGTCATGTATACAAATTGGGTGAAAACAACAATTGGCAAAGTGGTATGATTACCGGATGTCTCCTGCTTGCTTATGAGCTTACCGGCGAACAAAAATTTCTTGATACTGCACTTTGTCAGATACCATCGTATGAGCATAGGTATGAAAACCGCGATAAAAAAGAATACGACATGAATTCTCATGATGTGGGTTTTGCGTTTTCACCATCCATGGTTTCGCTTTATAAGCTCACAGGAAATGAAACGGCAAAAAAACTTTCACTTGATGCTGCGCTTCATTTTTATAATGTTTCATATAGTGAAAGAGGTAAATTTATTCTTCGGTTGGCTCTCAAATCATCTGAATCGGTAGGGTGTCGAACAATGATGGACACGCTTATGAATGCTCCGCTTCTTTTTTGGGCGGGCAAAGAGTTAAACGAGCCTTTGTTTACAGATGCTGCATATAATCAGCTTAAAACAACAAGAGATCTTTTAATAAGGGAGGATGGCTCATCATATCATCATTATCAGTTTGACACAGTTACCCACAAACCCATAAAAGGCTTAACCTTTCAGGGGAACCGTGATGAATCAACATGGTCAAGAGGTCATGCCTGGGGAGTGTATGGCTTTGCCATGGGATATGATTACACCGGGGACAAGAGCTTCCTTGATGTTCAAAGCGATACTGCTGCATACGCACTTAATAATCTACCTGATGACAATGTTCTTTATTGGGATTATGATTTTACAAACGGAAGCGATGAACCCCGTGATACATCAGCAGGATTAATCACAGCCTGCGGATTACTTGAGGCAATAAAATATATGCCCGATGACGATCCCAACAGAGAAATATACTTTAATGCAGCCAACATGATTGTGGAAGCTGTTATAGATGGCTATACGGGTGAGTTAAATAAGGATGGTCAATATTACGACGGTCTCTTTTGGGGATGTACAGGAGCTCGAAAATTTAATATTGGCATTGAAGGTTGTGCTCCCTATGGCGACTATTTCTATCTGGAAGCTCTTCTTCGTTTAAAAAATCCCGAATGGAAACGTTTGTGGTAATCGAGTTTTCTATCACTCTGAAAAAATCGTGACTGAATAGATTCAGAATGTTGTTTCCATCTTTTGATTGAAGCCACATATAATGATATCCGTCACTAAAATCGATGCAGGTTTATCTGCATTTTATATAAAAAAATAAAAAAAAGAGAGGTTTTAAAAATGAAAAAATTATTCAGAATTTCATCGCTTGTTTTAACATTTTTATTAATTGTTACTTCGTTAACATCTGTAAGTGTGTTTGCAGCTTCAACCGATCCCAGACTCACTGTTGGAAATGGCACCGAATATGATATCGATATTGGTGTATCAGATGCAGCAGAGCTTAATATTATGGAAACCAGAATAGTAAAAGCTACTGCCGGCGGTGCTGTTGTAACCAGTCAGCTGGAAAGTGTAAATAAAGATAATATTATAGTTTACAAACTTCCGATTCCGAATTTTAGTGCTGGTAAGCAATTAGATAAGTACATACTGCGTTTTGCTAATAATAATGCAACCCCATCAGGAGGATGGAACGCAAAAAAAATACCGGGAACAGATATCAGTAATTTAACAGCAGCTACTATAACACCTAATGCTAATGCATATGATATAGCTTATACTAATCGCTATAGTAAAACATTTGGATCTTACCCTGTGAATATAGGTACTATTGATATAAGCTCATATGCAAAAGAGTGCTATAACGCAGGTCAGGAATTCTTCTATATCGCTGTTTACAGTAATGGAACAAACAAAATTTGGAACCTTAGTAACACCACGGTTAATGCTGCAGATTCAGGATTTAATGGTGATGATGTAAAGCCATATGTTTACTACACAGAGGCTGATGCAGGTGAATTCACATTTTCATCTGTAGTTAATCCTGCATCGTCAAATGATTGTGTTAAATTCACATTCAGTAATCCTGTTGTTGCTTCATCCGTAACTCTTGAAGACTTCACTGTTACAGATCTTTCAGGTGAAACTGTTGAAGTTTCGGAAGATGAAATTAATGTTTCAGGCGCTACTGTATCATTAAATAAAGCTTGGGATGCATACGGATATTACACAGTTGAATTTAATGGTGAGATTTCAGATATATATGGTCAGAAACTCAATGTCCAAAATTCTACTCAGTTTGAAATATCCGGTGATAGTGAAACTTTAACAATTGCTACAAAGCCATTGGTAAGAGTGTGTGATGGTACAAATGCCAATTGTGGACATTCTCAAGGTTATTTTGAAACACAAGGTTCAGAACAAAAGGTTTTAACCCAGAAACACTACGTGCTTTTCCAGGTTGACCTTTCAGATATTGATGCAGATTCTCTTATTGCAGATGCTAAATTCAATTATTATGCTACAGCGAACACTTCATTATCCAAAGATAAACTCAGAATAGTCCCCGATTATGAATGGACAACTGATGCCGGTCTTGACACTGACTATTACAATAGTATGAAAGAAGCATATAATAATTCTGCCAACAAAATCGAGTCTACAACCAATATTGTTGCAGATTCAAACTATGATTTGGTTACTGCAGATGTAGCTGATATTATTTCGGGAATTTTAGCAGATGGCAATGCACCCAAAAAAGTAACATTTGCAGTTTATAATGCTTATACTAACTATGTTCTTGGGCATGGCTCCAGCTACAAGAAGGATTGGGAACCGGAACTTATTGTAAACTTAGTTAATAAATCCTTTGATGCAGTAACAACATTTCCTGCAAAATGCGGAAAAATGAATGGAGTTAGCGAAAATATTGAACTTACTCTTGCAACAGTAATTGATGATAGCTTTGCAAATGATACATATATTCAGTTACAGGATATGGCTGGTAATAAAATTGATGCAACTGTAAGTGTAAATGGTTCAAAAGTTACTATAGACCCTGTAGCTGACCTTGCGGCATATACAGAGTATAAAGTAGTGCTGAAAAATGGTATTGAGGATGCCTACGAAAATATAATTGATGATGGTGACAAAGTAATTCACCGTTTCACATCTGGTTCTGCTCTTGTATTTGATGAAATTAAATTCACAGATGATGTGTCTCCCATATATGATGCTGTAAATGTTATCACAGGCTATAATGCAGGTGATGAAGTGACTGCAGTTACAAAATTTGAAAACACATCCGGAATAGACCTTCCTGTTCTTATGATTATTGCTTTGTATGGCTCCGATGATTCTCTTATTAAGATAGATGCTGTAGGCGGACCATTTGATGCACAGGCAAATCAGACAATTCAGTTCTCTAAAACAATCGAAGTTCCTTCCGATGCTGTTGACACATATATCAAGGCATTTGCATGGAATAATCTTGAAAACATGAGACCTGTTTGCGTTCCCGGAATAATAGAACAGAACTAATTCAGCTATATATTTAGTTTTCAGCAAGGAGTATCCGAATGAAAAAAATTAAACATTTTGTTTCGGTAATAGCTCTGGTTGCTTTGATGCTTGTATCCTTTGAGGTACAAGCATCGGGCAACATGTCTGTTACCTATGATGTATTTACCGGCGTATGCTTGGCAACAGCATCATTTGACGGTTGTGCAGATGAACCCGTTTCTATTGAGGTTATTCCGGGTGATGTTGATGCAAGTGAACTCAGCATTTCCGCTGATGATCTTCAATCTTCATTACAAAAAATTACATATTTAAATCTTACAACTTCAAATTCATCCGGAAAAGCAAGCTTTGAATTTCCGCTTGAAGAATCAGGGAAATACATTGTTCGTGTTCATTCTATGACCAATGCAGGTGATGCAATAGAAAAAACCGTAGATGTTACAAGTCTTAGCGATGCAACGGAGAGATGGGAAGGTCTTGTTTCATCACCGGCTGAAAATCTTCCGGCTCTTCTTGAGATTCTTGATGTTAATGATGAGCTTATTTTAAGTTTAGAATCAGACAGCGAGTTGATGAGTCTTATTGCAGAATACGACAGTATTGGAGACTTCACAAAACAAAATGCGGATTTACTTATTGCAAAAATAAAATCCGATTGTGAAGATATTGTTCTTTTAAGAGATGTTTTGTCTCAAATAAAAAATGCTAACACCACTCAGGTTAATTCTATATTGTCTGTTCCTGAAAATGCTGCCATTCTTGGAGTAACAGACTATATGGAACGTTATAATGCACTGAAAAATACTAAAATTGCAGATACTGCCGTTGCACGCAAAAGCTTTACAAAAGACGAGTTTATAGATGCATTTATAGAAGGTATTGAAGATGCTGAAGAGGCTGAAGTCCAAAATCCTCCCTCAAATCCACCCAAAAAACCTTCCGGTTCAGGTGGCGGGTCTATCGGTGGTATTGTTAGCTCTCCGATAGTACAGGCTCCGGTTTCATCACCTTCTAATCCTTTTACCGACATTTCAGATGTTGCCTGGGCATCTGATGCAATAACAGCTTTATATAATAAAGGAATTATAAGCGGCAAATCATCAAATGAATTTGCCCCTTATGATAATATAACCAGAGAAGAATTTGTAAAAATTGCAATGGGAGCTATGAAAATTGAACCTTTTGCAGGTGTTTCTGCTTTTTTGGATGTTAATTCCTCAGCTTGGTATGCACCATATGTTAATGCAGCAGTTTCAGCAAGTATTATAAGTGGCTATTCTGATGTAGAGTTTGGTGTGGGTGACTTTATAACTCGTCAGGATGTGGCTGTTATTCTCAATCGTATATATAAGCTTACATCATCAGGCGATGCACTTACTTTTTCGGACAGTAATGATATATCCGACTATGCTGTGGAAGCAGTAGAGAGGCTTTCGGGTGCAGGAGTAATAAATGGTTCGGACGGTAAATTTATGCCCAAATCAAATTGTACTCGTGCTGAAGCGGCATGCATGGTATATAGAATGATGTCTCTGAAGGAGGGTTAATGATGAAAAGAATTTTATCTCTAATTTTAGCTTCAATATTTGTATTCACATCCTTTTCCCTTGTTGCCACCGCTCAAAATTCTAACACAAGTTATAATACTGAGGATGCTGAACTTTTATTTGCCCTTGGTGTTACAGAATCCAATGATTTAACCGGAGATCCTGTAACAAGAGCTCAGTTTGTTCGCTATGCAATGAAACTTGCCGGAATTCCCATTACACCATACAAAGGCACTCAGTTTGCCGATGTTCCTGAAAGCCATGTTGACTATAGCTACATTATGTCTGCAGTTGATTTTGGTCTTATATCCATTGCAGATAATTTCAGACCTGAAGATGCAATTGCACCTAATGAGGCCATTAAAATATTGGTTGAACTTCTTGGCTATGACTTTATGGCTGAAGCAAAAGGGGGATATCCTTCGGGATATTTGCAGACCGCGCAGATAATTGATTTACTGGATGGTGTAAATATTTCGGATTTGGCTATGTCAGAATATAATGTGTACACACTTTTGTGCAATGCTCTGAAAGTGAAACTTCCCGAAGTGTCATATACCGGAGATGGCAATGACTACTATATTGGAACTGCTACCATACTTTCACAGTATCGTGGTATCGTTGAAGTCGAAGGTGTTGTTGATGGTGTGAGTCACTATAGTGAATATAATGCATCAGGTCTTGGTGACGACAGAGTATCAATTGATGGCACTGTATATAACACAGGCTCTATTAACTGTGATTTACTTTTTGGTTATGATGTTGTTGCTTATTATGATACAAAAAACAAAGAGCTTATTTCCTGTATTCCCTCTGATTCAAACAGAGTTTTAACTGTATATGCAGAGGATATTGAATCTTTTTCAGATGATACTTTTACATATACCGACAAAGACTCAAAGTCTCGCAGTGTTTCTGTAAATTTCGACACAACATATTTTTATAATGGAAGAATTTTTGATTATGATTTATCGAAAATGATTCCGGAAACAGGTAGTCTTACTTTTGTGTCACCTAAAGGCTCCGGAGCATATTCAACGCTTTATATTAAGTCATATAAGACAATAGTTGTCAGCAGAACATCAATGTCGGATGAATACATTATTGTTGATAAGTATTCAAGTAGTGATGGTAGTCTTGTAATCAATCCCGATAACACGGAACTTCGGATTACCGACCAGAACGGAAATGAAATAAGCTTTTCAGCAATAGTTTCAGGTGATGTTATAAATGTTGCTGTTTCAGATGATAAAAAGCATGTTGAGCTTATTTGCGTAAAAGATGAAATTCTTGGTACGTATTCAGGATACAGCGATGACTACATTGAGGTGGATGGCACTGAATATCGTCTGAGTTCAGCACTTGAAGGCAAAGTTTCGGATATTATTTCTCTTGGCAAGCAGGCAATCTTCCGTCTTGATATCGACCAAAGAATTGCAGATATTATACCATCAGCGGATGTTGGTGAAGAAATAGGATATCTTGTTGTCGGCAAAGCGTATGAAAAAGGTCTTTCATCAAGCTTTCCCGTACGCATTTTAAATCTTGATGGAAAAATATACGATTATTATTTTGCCAATACTTTTGCCATTAATGGTAAAACCTACAAGGATTTTAAAACAGCATATAATATCAACAAAAGTCAGGATTACGATTCACTTCCTTGTAGTGTTGTGAAATATGCTTTTAATGACGAAGGAAAGATTAAAAGCCTTACATACTCAGACGAAGAGGGTGGAGAAGGCGGTCTCTACCTCACCGACTATATTGAAGAATCCACAGGCTCAAAGCTTTCACAATGGTTTAATAACATAGGTAATCAAATTATCACAAATACAGGCACAATAATATTTAAAGTTCCAAATCCCATTTATTCCGTAAATAGTGTAGACGATGACTTATATTCTGTGGAAAAGGCGCAGATTTTTTATGAGGATAATTCCACAAAAGGTTATAAGCTCGTAGGTTATACTACAAATCCTGATGATGGAATGAGTTCATATCTTCTTGCACAAAAAATTGCTGATGATATGGGTTCCAATGCTGCTATCGACAGCAGAGCTTTTCCATATATGGTAAACTCCGTAAGAAAAGTTCTTGTAGATGGAGAGCCTCGCGAAAAAATGGAACTTTGCAATGAAACCTATCCTGTATCATCACCATTGGTTGTGTATTCAAAATCCGAAAATGATTTTTCGCTTGCCGGTGTTAATGGCGGAGATATTGTAAGAATTAATATAAACGAAAGCAATATGGTTCGTGGTCTTGAAATCGTTTGGAAAAAAGGAAGTTCAACCTTTACAGATGGATCGACAGATATGTCACCATCCGGTGAACTAAATACCATATTTAGAGTTAGAATGGCATATGCTTATGCATTCCGAACAGATGTTCTTGATGCTGTTAATGTTGGTATTTCTCCTGATGCGGTTACCAGGACTGATAAAATGCCATTATATGTGCCGAATAAAAAAGTCTTTAAATATGATGACAGATTAAATGCAGTAGTTGAAATGTCTGTAAATGAAATAAAGGATTATAAAAACTTTGGAGATAACAGATCTTGGTTTATATACCATAAGGAATACGAAGCTACACAATCTATCTTCCTGGTAAAATAGATAACAATGAAAAATATTTGTGTTATTCATTTTCTTGGTTTACAGATAATACACAACTATATTGGGTACACAATATTTTTTGAATTTGTTAAATAACGAACAAAACAAATAATAATTGAGGAAAGTAAGGATTTGATTTTATGAAGAAACACCGATTAACAGCGGTAATATTGGTAGCTTTGTTTCTATTTCAGACATTTCCTGTTATGGGAGCGTCTGATATTAAGACGAATGTCGCCGATGAACCTCCTCAACTTCCAGAGATTACACAGGCACAGTTTAAAGCTGAAATGACAAAAGTAATTGCAAACGGTCATCCGTATATGATTGCAACCAAAGACAAAATTGCAAAGATTAAGGAATATGCATTTGGTAGGGATGAATTTCTTACGGAGCAATATTCTTTGGTAAAGGCAGAAGCTGATAAATTGCTCAATACTGCACTTTTCAAGATGGATGAACAAATTGCAAATAATTCTGCAAATAACACCAATGCTATGCTGAGTTATACTCATACCATGACACTTGCTCTGGTGTATCTTGTGGAAGGTGACAGCCGCTATGCTCAAAGGGCTTACGATCAGATGCAGTATTTATGCAACCTTGATTCTTGGGGCAGGGCACAGCTTATCGATAATGTTCAGTTTGCATGGGCTGTTGGTTTTTGCTATGACTGGCTCTATGATTGGTTGAATGCCGAACAGAGAGAATTTCTCGTTAGTAATCTCAGAAGATTACATCTTGATATGGCAAGTGATGTCTTTAAAAACCCTCAAAAAGCCGAGTATAAAGATAGCTTCTATCAGGCATTCTTTGTAGAAAGCAATCATGGTTTGATGGATACTTCGTGTACATTTCTTGCAGCAATGGCAATTGCCGATACCGATATGGATTTTGCTACAGAATTGATGGCACTTAGCCAAAAA
>JAFQHQ010000136.1 GCA_017397885.1 Clostridia bacterium
CAGCGGTGGTCGGGGTGTGGGGCTGACTATAGAAGCCCCACGAAAGAAAAGTTTGAGAACTTTTTCTCAAAAGAAGTGCTTGAGAACCCTTTCTCAAAAACAACCGGCGTTTTCGTGCCGGAGCGATAAACTCCAATTTATTTTATAAACAAAAAAATCTTGATTTAATATATAAAATGTTATATAATATTTTATATAACAACTTTTCATTTTGAAAGGAACAAAATTTATGGCAAAAATCAGAATTATGTCCGATTCAACAGCGGATATTCCAAGAGATTTACAAAAAGAGCTTGATATTACGGTTCTTCCGCTCACAATCATTGACGGAGACAAGGAATATCTTGACGATGTAACAATTACAACAAAGGAATTTTATCAGATTCTTGAAGAATGTGAAAAACTTCCATCATCATCGAGAGTGGGAATGGGACTTTTTACCGAGCAATATGAAAAAGCATGGAAGGAAGGATATTCCGACCTTATCTACATCTGCCTCAATTCAAAAGGTTCGTCAACCTATCAGGGTGCTGTTTTGGAACTTAACGATTTTTACGAAGAGAATCCCGAAGCAAAAAATGCCCTTAATGTGCATATTGTAGACTCCCTCACCTACTCCATGGGTTACGGTTGGGCGGCTGTTATGGCGGCAAAAATGGCTAAGGAAGGCAAAGAAGTTGATGAAATTCTCCTCGAAGTAAAAGACTGGCTTGAAAACAACAAAATCCTCTTTGTGCCCATGAACCTTAAATTTGTAAAAAAATCAGGAAGAGTGTCTGCTGCGGCGGCTTTTGTTGGCGATGCGTTGGGTCTCAAACCCGTTATCACCTTTGACGACGGTGAATCTCATGTGATTTCAAAAATCAGAGGAGAAAAAAAGCTTGCAAAAAATCTTGTGGATATGGTTGAAGCCGAAATAAAACCCGGCACACCCTACATCCTTGCAGCGGGAAACAATGCCGAAATGTATGAAAAGCTAAAGGCGGAAGCAACCGAAAGGCTGGGCGAGCCCGCCGCAGAGTTTAACCTGGGTTGCATCATCACCATTAACACAGGCCCGAATGCAGTCGGAATAATTTACAGAAAATAACAAAAATATCGGTCACATCCTGCCATGCAGTATTAGTCATTGATAAATATATAACGAAAATGAATTTTCAAACAAACCAACTTGCATTTTTCTCTTGTTTTTTCTTTTGAAACAGTATAAATTTCACAAATTTGCAAGTTCTGATGTTTAATCTTGCAAATTTGTGTTGACAAAATTTGTTTTTCTGCTTATAATGGAGATAATAAATAGTCTTTTACCGCAAAAGGTGCATAGACTGAACAAGGAGGTTTGTTTTATGATGAATATTAACAGTAGTTTACCCCTATTACTTTTGGACAATTCCGCAACAATGTCCGTCCTCAATGAGGGAGAATTCAAATGTGCAAATCTCACATTTGAAGAAGCTAAACATATTCTTGAGATTCATGATGCCGAGTCGATTTTGCAGTGTTTTTCAAATCCTGACATCGAAAAAGTAATTTTTGATTATCTTGGCGTTGCAAAAAAAGATTTTCCATACAAACGCATCAGAAACATGCGTCCGGGACAGGATGCACTGGTTTTCAAGCTTTATGTAACTCCTTCAGAATCACAACCTGTTATTCATGCTGATGACGGTGTGGAAGCCAAAAAAATCCAAAATGTATACGTGTATTGTCAGTATATTTCAAGACTGAAATAAATAACACAGTTTAAAAAATCAAAATTTACACATGTTTGGCGGTTTATATGAATGATAAACCGCCATAACGTATTTTTGCATTTTAAACACCCCTCCAGCCGTTGTGCGCCATGGCTTTGAGGGGTGTTTCATTTATTGTTTTTTATTTGAGGATTTGTTGTATTGATTTGTTATAATGATTGCATAACATTTATTTTAAAGGAGCAGAATGAAAAATGACAAATCAAAAAACCAATTATCTGACAGAAATCAAAGATCTTACTCAGTACATTAAAGTACCGCTGGCGCTGTTCAGGGAGAAAAAGCTAAAAAAACTCTCGGACACGGCTAAGTTGTTGTACGTTGCTTTGCTTTCGAGACTTTCTCTTTCCGAAAAGAACAACTGGAGAGACGAAAACGGGAGACTGTATGTTTTTTATACTTTGCAAAATGCTATGGAAGAGCTTAGCTGTTGCGCGGAAACGGCAGTGAAAATATTTGCAGAGCTTGGAAGTGAAAAAGGAGTCGGACTTATCGAAAGAAAAAGAAGGGGCTTTGGAAAACCCTGCATAATCTATTTCAGAAACGATGATACCATATTTAATCAAAATGATGACGATAGCATAACTGCAAAGAACACAGACAATGAAGTCGCCGAAAAGTTATCCACAATTTATCCACAAAACAATCCACAAGATATTCATTCTTCGGAATTATCCGATGATATAAATTCGCAATCAGTCTTACCAAAAACCGGAAGTAACACTTCGAAAAAACCGAAAAAGAAATTTAGGGAAAACCGAAGTAGTGATTTTGAAAAAACAGAGTCTAATTATATTAAAAAGAATTATATTAAAGAGAATTATATTGAGTATAATAACAATCAATCTATCTATCTTGCTGATGAGAACGAAGGATCGGGAACACAAAAAAGAAATTTTTATGAAAATCTTGTAAAAAGCAACATTGGCTATGATAATTTTCAGAGCAAAATACCGCTTTCGAGAGTTGATGAATTTGTCGCCATTATGACAGATGTGCTTTGCACAGAAGACACGTACATTAAAATCGGTGGTAAGATGCTTAAGACAGAGGATGTTAAAGAACGGTTTTTAAAACTTGATTTTGAGCACCTGAAATATGTCTACGATTCACTTCAAAAGGTGAAAACCACCGTGACAAACCCGCGTGCCTACATAATCTCGTCTCTGTATAATTCTCTTGATTCGGCATATCTTTGGGGAGATATAACGGATAGGTAATTTGGAGTTTAGCGCTCCGGCATGAAAACACCGGTTGTTTTTGAGAATGGGTTCTCAAGCACTTCTTTTGAGAAAAAGTTCTCAAACTTTTCTTTCGTGGGGCTTCTATAGTCAGCCCCACACCCCGACCACCGCTGATGTTTTATTCGGCATCAAAATTACCTGATTTCAAGCAAAAACAATGAAAAGGCATTGTTTTTATGCTTGAAAAACAGGATTTGTTGCCGAATAAAACATAGGCGGAATTACGCTTTGGTGTTAATGTGATTAAGATTATAAATAATTTCAAAACTTCACATTTGTGCCTCACTCGAATGTTTGAAAGTCGCACAAACTCGGCAAAATCGACCACGGGGCATTTTCAGAAAACAGTCATACGAACGGTTTCGAAAA
>JAFQHQ010000137.1 GCA_017397885.1 Clostridia bacterium
AAGTACCTCAAACGGATGAATTTTTGAGTAGCTTTTGGTGCGAAGGACGCAGGAAGGCTACTCGCCTTTCAAGGACGACAAGCCAAAAGATACCGAAAATTCACCGTTTGAGGCGTCTTCAGTGTTGGTTGTTAAGGCTAACTTCTAAAATAATTTATATGAGGAGATGCATTACATGTTTTGTAAATCATGCGGTAACAAAATTGAAGAAGGAGCATTGTTTTGCGATAACTGTGGTTTTGCAGTGAATTTGCAACAAAATACAGAGTTTTCGCCAAAGCTACCAAAAAATTCGAATTCGTTAAAGTTGAAATTTATAATTCTTGGTTTGAGTTTAGTTTTGGTGGTTTTGGTTCTAACCTTCTATTTTATTTTAAAACCCGCTCCGAAAAAGGAATATAAACAAGATAGTCCCGAGGGTGTTATTTCGGAATTTGAAAATGCAATCAATTCGGGCAATGTTGAAAAAGCTCGTTTATTGTTTTTTGACAAATATGCTGCTGACGAATTGGAATATATGTCAAAAAAACGTAGTTATTTATCTCCTGACGTTGATGCCGGTGATGTTATAAGTCTTTCGGAAATTCAAACAGGCGACATAAGTGATTATTTGGAGTATGCTTATAGTAAATATGGCGATGACTTCTACGTAAAAATTGATATCATTGACGAAGAAAACGTTGATTATGATACAAAATCCGATATTTACGAAGAATTGTTTCGCATTGGTGTTGAACCTGAAGATATATGCATGTTTGAATGTGAAGTTACAAAAAAAGGATCTTTGGATTTCGACATGTCGGTTATAGAGATATATTGTTATGAGTTATATGATAAGTGGTACATCTATTGCATGGAATATCATGATATTTATGAGATATTTCACAATTGATTAAGCTTAGGCAGAAAGGGATGGTTTATATGTATTGTAAAATATGCGGATTTAAATATGATGAAAACAATGCTGTTTGCCCTAATTGCTCAGGCAAACCGGAATCACCGAGTTTCGAAACACAAGAGATTACAAATAATGGAAATTACGATTCTGACAACAGGACGGTTTATGTAACTTATGAAAATCAGCAACCGCCAATAAAATACAGCAAAAAGAAGGTTAAGCTTATAGCGGTTGCCGTTGTAACAGCGTTGGTCGTGGCAATCGGCGCATTTGCGGCTTATTATTTCTTCTTTTCGAGTACTCCGGAGAGCTTGATTGATGATTTAAGCGATGCCGTAAACAGCAGAAATTTTGATGACTTCCATGAGTTGACGGTGCCCGAAGATGCAGTTAACAAAATTGAGAAAGCATTCTCGAAAGATACATTTGAACAAATGGAATTTGAAGATTATAAAATCAAATATATTAGAGAAATGAATTTATATAATGAGACAATAGAAGCAGAAAAAGAAAAAATTCTTAAACGACATGGTATAAAAAAAATCGAGGATGTTAAAGTAATCAAATGTAAGTGTGAAAAAACAGTACCTTCATTTGATGATGCTATTGTCTATGATGATTATTTGACAATATATAAAACGGATAATACATGGTATTTGTTTAGCGACAGTTTTTTTAATTAAACAGTTTACAAATCTAAATTTTTGTGATATAATATAAAAATCTTCAGGGCGGGGTGCAATTCCCCACCGGCGGTAAAGCCCGCGAGCCTCTTTGGCTGATTTGGTGAAATTCCAAAGCCGACGGTATAGTCCGGATGAAAGAAGATAGCATTTTTGTGTTATTTTGCCCTGCATTTTTGCGGGGCTTTTCTTTTTGACCTGAAAAAACTTTTGAAAGGATTAAAATAATGACAAACTCAAAATCAAAAATTTCAACCAAAAATCTAATCACCGCCGCAATGCTTACTGCAGTTGCATATGTCCTGATGCTTGTGAGCAAGCTTGTGCCACAGGTGGCAGGCTTTCTTCAGTATGACCTTAAAGATGTAGCTGTTGTAATGGGTGGTTTTATTCTCGGACCGCTCTATACAATCGGAATAAGTCTTGCCGTGACTTTTCTTGAGTTTTTAACTGCCAGTCACACCGGAGCAATAGGTCTTTTGATGAATTTTATTTCCACTGTTGCCTTTTGTTTGACGGCAAGCATTTTTTACTACAAAAAAAAGACCATAAAAGGCGCAATAATCGGGCTTGTGTGTGCAACAGTTATGCTTGCTGTTGTAATGATTTTGTGGAATTATTTTGTAACACCCGGATATATGAAAGTTCCGAGAGCTGTTGTAGTTGACATGCTTCCGACAGTTTTTTTGCCGTTTAATTTGGTAAAGGGACTTTTGAACTCGGGAATCACGCTCATAGTTTACCGTCCCGTGGTTGATGGTTTGAGAAAAGCGGGACTTGTAGAAAAGTCTGCAAAAAATTCGGGTAAGAAAAAGTTTTCAATCGCTATTATTGTAGGTCTTTTGCTCCTTGCAATTTGTATTCCGTTTCTTTGTCTTATGATGAAATAAAACAACTTTGTTATATATTTGCTGTTTCCGGTATGTTATTATGCTAAAAAAATGAAAAGTGGTGTTATTATGCATAATAACGTAATAAAAACAATTGAAACCAAAAAAATCATTGTTATTGTTAGAGGGGTAGAGGGCAAAAAACTTATTCCGCTTGCCGAGGCAATGTATGACGGAGGAATCAGACTTCTTGAAATAACCTATGATGCAACGGGAAAGGTCAGCGATGAAGAAACAGCCAAAAGGATAGAACTTCTTTCAAAGCATTTTGCAGAAAAAATGTTTATTGGTGCAGGGACTGTAATCTGTGAAAAACAGGTTGAACTTACAAAGAACGCCGGAGGTTCTTTTATAATTTCTCCCGATTCTTGCATTGATGTTATCAAAAAAACCCGTGAGCTTGGCATGGTTTCGATGCCCGGAGCGCTTACTCCAACGGAGGTTCAGGCAGCGCATCGTGCAGGTGCTGATTTTGTGAAGCTTTTCCCGGTTACGTGCCTTGGAACAGAATATGTTAAAGCCATCAAAGCACCTCTTTCTCACATAAAGTTTCTTGCGGTGGGCGGTGTTGATGAAAACAACATGGCAGACTACCTCAAAGCAGGAGTATGCGGATTTGGGGTGGGTTCCAACATCATCAACAAAAAAATGCTTGCCAATGAAGATTACAAAGGAATAACTGCTCTTGCACAAAAATATGTCAGTGTGTTAGAGGAGGGTATTTAAATGGCAAATTACATTACAATAGACGGCGGAACAACAAATACAAGAGTTAGTCTCGTGTGTGATATGAAAATTCTCGATGTTCAAAAATATGCCGTCGGTGCAAAAGTTGGCTCGGAAAACAAGATTCTCAAAAACACAGTTAAAGATGCTGTAAATCAAATTTTATCTGATAACAATTTGAAAGAATCGGACATAACAAGAATTCTTGCCTCGGGCATGATTACCTCCGAAGGGGGTCTTTGCAACTTGGAACATCTTGTTGTTCCCTGCGGTATAAATGAGCTGTCAAGCAGTATGTATGAAACCGCTATTGACGAGATTTCATCAATTCCATTTGTGTTTGTAAGAGGAGTTAAAATGTGCGGCGAAACCCTTGAAGACACGGATATGATGCGTGGTGAAGAAACCGAACTCATAGGCCTTGACGAATCCTTGCGTTCAGATTGTCTCTATGTAATGCCCGGTTCTCATTCAAAGCTTGTATTCACCGACTCAAAGGGGAGAATTTCGCACTTTTCAACCGAGCTTACCGGTGAGCTTATATCTGCCGTGGCAGATGGAACAATTTTAAATAACAGCATCGACCTCAAAAATTCAAAACCCGATTTTCGAGCTCTTTGCAATGGCTATGAATACTGCAAAAACCATGGTATGAACTCGGCACTTTTCAAAGTGAGGATATTGGATAAACTTCTCGGCAAATCGTCGGAGGAGGTTTTTGGGTTTTTCCTGGGTGCGATTCTTGCTCCCGAAGTTGAAAACATCATAAACTCAAATGCAAAAAAAGTCATTATCTGCGGCAAAGAAGAGCTTAAAACTCCCACAGCAATGCTTGTGAGAAACTACTGCGACAAAGAAGTTCGGGAAGTTTGTGCAGATGTTGCTTTAAATGCGGCAACCATAGGCATAGTACGTATTTTTGAAAACAAAAAATAGTTGTATACAATTTATGATTTATTTGAAAATCAAGAAACCCAACGGCAATTTTTATGCTGTTGGGTTTTTAATATTTTGTTGATTTTTGTGTTTTCGATATTCCGAGGGACTCACGCCAAATTCCGATACAAAGGCCTTCCTGAAGCCTGCATACTGATTGTAATTGCAAATTTTTGCAATTTGGCTCACATTGAGTTTTGTTGTATTCATGAGATATATTGCCTTTTTTAGTCTGATATTAGCCATTTTTTTTGAAAAATTCATTCCGTAGAGGTTTTTGAGCACTCTTTGGGTGTTTCTCGGTGACATGTTAATATGCTCTGCTAAAGACGACAGCGTGCACCCCGGCAGATTCATAAAATCATCAATGGTCTTTGCCAAAAGAACCTCGTTTGAAAGCGGTGCATTTGAATTGTCGTCGGCTAAATTCAGATTACTCTTGTCTTCACCGCCTGAGGGCTTAATGCACATTATGTGGATAAACAGGTTTTGAAGCATATTGGTAATTTTTGCGGAGGCAAGCTCGGAATCGGTGATTTGGCTTATATCAAAATTATGAAAATATTTGCTGAAAAACTTGTCCTTTAACACCACAATGTCATTTTGAACAGGCATAACGTTTTTGAATTTTTTGTAAAGTTTTTCACACTTGCCCGATTTATAATCGGAATTTTTGCCGAAACTGAAATATATTGTCATTGCATTTGGCGTTGTTCCGACCTTTGAAAATCGGTCATGATCTGTGTATGGGGGAATAATAACGGCGGTGTTTTTTGAAAATTTAACTTTTTTGTCCGCCACGCTTATATATCCGCTTCCCGATTCAAAAATAAACATTTCATAATGACCGTGGGAATGAATGTAGGAATTTCCAAACATTTTTTGAGAATATACGGCAGAAATTTTAATATCGCCGATTGTAAAAGTTCTTTCGGTATAGGGTGTTCTGTCCATCTGCCTCACCTCGTTTTCTATTCAAATATTATACTAAAACATTATTTTTATGTCAATAATATTCGCAAAAATTTGACCCTGTTTTTCTAAATATGTCTGAAATGTTAATATGCCATCTATATATTGTGGCATATATAAACTATCACGCCAACAAACTTGTCCCATCAGATGCACCGTGTGATGTTGACTTTGCTTACAAAAACAATGTATAATTTCATACGAAACGGAGGTTTTTGTATGAGTGAATTAGTTTTAAATGTTTCCGAAAAAGAATTTATATTTAATTTTGATGATGGAGCATACGATGTTGAAATGTCCCTTTTGTCAGAGAATGATGGTGTTTATGAATACAAGCTTGTTGTTAATCCTTTAATTCAAAATCCCGGTGTAATGACATTAAAATTGGCATATCACATGGAAGGCTTTTTGTCCACATGGTGTCCTGTTGCAGGAAGAAGGAGGCAACTCGACGCTCAACCAAAAAGATGTGAAAATATTTCCAACATGTACTACGGAGCACCGGTTTATTCCGTGATTAATCACAATGACCAAAATTTTTCGACAGTGGCTTTATCCGATGCGGTAAATCCTTGTAAAATAGCATTTTATATAAACGATTTTGAAGAAATAGAAAACTTGTATTATGTGATTTCCTTCTTTGAAGAGTGGCAAATCGAATCGGAATATTGCATTAATATTCGTGTTGACGAAAGGGATATCCCGTTTTATAAAGCCATTCCCGAAGTATCAAAATGGTGGAAGAAGTTTTATCCAATTGAGAAAGAACCAAGCTTTAATGCCGAATTACCGCTCTATTCATCTTGGTACAATTATCATCAAAATCCACGTCAGGAAAGCCTTCTTGAAGAGATGAAACTTGCCTCTGAGTATGGTTTTAAATCACTCATTGTAGATGATGGATGGTCATATCCCGGTAGGGGACCCGGCAATTACACACTTTGCGGTGACTGGCATTTTTGTGACGAAAAATTTCCGGACTTCAAAGACTTTGTTAAAAAAGTTCATGACCTTGGCATAAAAGTTTCGCTGTGGTTTCCTGTGCCTTTTGTAGGCTATTCCACAAAACAGTATGATGAATTCAAAGATATGCTTCTATATAACGGAGAAGCTTTTCAGGCAGGGATTCTTGACCCGAGATATCCTAAGGTAAGGCAGTTTTTAATTGATACCTATGTTGACACCGTTACAACATATGAGCTCGACGGTTTAAAGCTTGACTTTATTGATGCATTCCGTTGCAAAAATGAAGAAGAACTCTGCAATCTTCCCGACATCGGCAGAGACTGCCAAAGGGTTGAAGACGGAGTAATCAAACTTATGCAGGATGTCAAAATCCGATTGTCAACTTTGAAACCCGATTTTATGATAGAACAACGTCAATACTATGTCGGACCTGCAGTTGTAGCCAATTGCAATATGCTCCGTGTTCTTGATTGTCAGTTTGATTTTCTGACAAACAGGATCGGTATAGCGGATTTAAGACTTATGAACTATGACCTTGCGGTCCATGCGGATATGCTTTTGTGGTCTCATGACGAAACACCTCAAAATATTGCCAAAATGCTCTATAATATTATGTTTGGTGTTCCTCAAAATTCCGTGCTTCTTAAAAATACCAACAAAAAGCAGGGCAAGGTTATAAAAAATTACATTGATTACTGGTACAAAAACCGAAAAACAATTCTTCACGGTGAATTTAAAGCCTATGCTCCTCACATGAATTACACAAGGATTTCATCCGAGGATGAAGAAAAAACTATTGAGGTTCTTTACTCTGAAAATACTTTGGTATATGACGGTAAAAAACAAGATGTTTTCAATGCAACCGAAAAAGATTTTATAATTATAGAAAATTTGAATGATGCACACTTTAAAGTCCGTGTATATGACTGCTGCGGAAAAGAAATGCAATTTAGGTTTACAAAAGATAAATTACTAAAAATAAATGTTCCCGTTGGCGGATACATGAAGATAAGATAACAAATAAAGCTGTCACAAGTCCGAAAAGGATTATGTGACAGCTTTATTTATATAGGCTTCAAGTCACACAAATGTATAACTTTTTACCTTTTTTAGCCGTTTCCGCTACATTCAACATACTCTTTGGACATCTTATCTCCACTGTTTCCATATACTCCGGAGCTAACTGTGGGATAACATGTGGTCAAAAAAACATTTATTCATTAGCTGTCAAAAACTTTTTTATATCCTCTATAGACCAAGCCACATCATTTTTCTGGTCGTTCGTATTTTGAATATCGCGCAGTAGCATATTACAGAAGCTTTTTTCACCGTCACAAATATCAGGATTACTCAAAGCTTCGTTTAAATGCTCCTTTACAGAATCAAAATCATATATCGACAAATTTTGATATGCTTTATAGAGACTATTATTTAATCCAAAAGAATCCAAGTCTTCAAATCCATCTGTATATAGTAAAACACGTAGTTCGCCCAATGTATCTAATAAAGCAACGTCTGATATGACACATATTGTCTCTAAAACGGAGTCAATACGAGATGTGTTCGGTATGCTAGTTGATTTCATGGTTTCTTTACACGTTTTTAAATATGCTTCTAAACCATATTTACTGTTTAAGAAAATAAGATTTGCTATGTAGAGGTTATCTTCTGGTGACATACTGCTTAACTCTTCTAATCTGGTTTTAAGGCGAATATCTTTATGGTTTATTGTTAATGATATAATATATGTGACAATAACCTCTTCGCACAATGTATCTATTTGTAAATTAGATTTAATTTGTTCTTGTAGTTCTAAATCAGAATATTTATTAAAAATATAGGGAGGAATTTTTCCGTACTCACTACCTTTAACACCATTAAACAAGCACGAAGGAAGCATCATCATTTCATTATACACTTCTTTACTATTTAAAGCAAGGATGCCATATACATTGGAATATATAACATGTCAGCATCTTTTGCTAAATCTTTTGTATATACAATGTATTTATCTGAAATTCGACTTGAGAATTTTTTGCAAAATTCATCAAGAGACGTATGTGCCTTGTAACCTGACGATTTTACTTCGATTGGGCAAATCTTATTTTTTTGTGTGATAAGGAAATCAACTTCGTAGTTGTGTTTTGATGTTTCATTCTGCCAACTATAATAAAATAATTCGTTGCCGTTTGCAGCAAGAGTTTGGGCAACTGCATTTTCGTACAAATAGCCAAGATTTGCAGAAAGCTTATCGTTTAAAAGCTTTTCGTAAAGTTCATTTTCTGTAAAATCTTTATCCTTAAACATCAGAGTGGTAAATAATCCTGTGTCTCCAACAAATAACTTGAATAGCTTTAAGTCTTTATTCGCAGAAAGACCGGAATTAGGATCGTTTGCACGATATGATATAAGAACAGTTTTTGAATTAACCATTTCTGCCAACAACTCAAGAATGCTATCCGCTCTTTCATTTTCAAGAACACTTGACACCTGATATCTGGAAGCATTCTTGTTAAGTTGTGCCGGAATTGCATCAAACAGCATAGAAATTCTTCCGGTGGGATCGATTTTTTTAAAATCATCATCGTAAAGCTTGAGAATATCCCTTTTTACCAGATCGACTTTTCTAAAATTGTTAGTCGTAATATATTCATTCACCGCTTGAGGCATACCGCCAACAAGCATATACAACCTGAAATCACGCATCATCTTTCTGCTCATAGCGTCACCAAGCGGCATTTTAGCATCATATGCTTTTTTGAGTAGCGGAATTGTTGTATTATCTCCAAGCGCCCAGCGAAATTCTTCATAGTCCATCGGAAACATGCTGATTTTTCTTTCTTCGCTAGGAATGAGAATATTTTGCACATTTTTCTTTATGCTTATAAGAGAACCTGTTTCGATGTAATCGTAGCGATGGTCTTTTACAAGCACTTTAATTGCCTGTCGTGCAAGAGGACAGAACTGAACCTCATCAAATATAATCAATGACCTTCTTTCCACTAAGTCTACATGATATTGCAATTGTAACTGCAAAAAGAAATAATTAAGGTCTGACATATCAAGGAATAGGTCCTTTACAGATTGTGGTGCAAAAGCAAAATCAATTAAAATGTAACTCTCATATTCATTTTTTCCAAATTCCTCAACAACGGTAGATTTACCAATACGTCGTGCACCTTCTACAAGAAGCGCTGTATGACCGTCAGATTCCCTTTTCCACTCAAGTAGTTTATCATAAATTTTTCTTTTAAACATAACTGCACCTCAAAACCTCAAAATTAATTTTACAAAATTACCGCAAAATCGCAAATTGTTTGTATCTATTATACCACAAAATCGCAAAATGTCAATATTCTCAAATATCTTTAAAAATTATATTTCAGAGTTTTGCTATATCAAAATATGACACGCCTTAAACAAAGAAAAGGGATTTTGCCCCACAGTTGAAGATGAAAAATTGTGGTCAAACTCGTTTTTTTGACACTTTTTTAGACAAATCAAAAACCTCAGAAACCGCTTGGTTACTGAGTCTTAAGGTGGTCGGGATAACAGGATTCGTCTTGCTTCGCAATACGACCTGCTTGACGACCGTGAGTTCTGCTTCGCATCTCTCACAGTACCCGTCTGCGCACTACTCCGCTAAAAAACAATCCACCGGATTGTTTTTTTTAACACTCCGCACCTTCTCAAGGTTCGAATCCTGTGTAAATGAAAAAGCTCCAAGTCACACAAATGTGTAACTTGAAGCTTTATCGGGATAACAGGATTCGAACCTGCGGCCTCTTCGTCCCGAACGAAGCGCGCTACCAAACTGCGCTATATCCCGAATCCAAACGCAAAATATTATATCACGAATTCACTATTTTGTCAATATCAATTTTGTATTTTCTTCTTAATTTTTCTCTTTCGTGTCTTCTGATGCGCAGTTCAACTTTGTGTTTGATTTTATACACGGTAATCAAAAGTGCAACGCACACCCCAAGTGTTATCCATATCCACAAATTGCTTTTCGGTTTTTCTTTGTCTGCAGTGGTTTTCCCGGATGTGTACTTATCAAGATTTTCATCGAGATTAAGGTTCAAAGCATTATAATGGTTTTCATACCATTTCCCCAAAGCGTTATATAATCCCAAAAAAGCTTTTTCATATTCTTTTGTTTCGAAACAGGGTTCAAATTTATTCAATATAAAATCATAAACTTGAATATCGGTGAGGGCAAGAGAAATGTTGTTGCCTATAATAAAATCATATTCTTTTTTCTTTGCATCAACAACAAAGAAAATGCTGTTGTTACGACCTATGGAGCTTATTTCCCATTGAGAATACAAATTGTTGCAATATTCTTCAATCGTAAGTCCTCCCGTGGAGGGTACAACAACAAAAATGATTTTAGCTTCTGTCTGAGAAAACAAAACATCATTTTTTGATTTTATATAATTTTTTGAACTGTCCGAAAGAATTCCGCAATAATCGCTTACCGATACATTAGCAGGCTTTGAATAGGCGAATGTCGGAGCAGCAATTGAGATTATCAGCAACAATGCCACAAAAAACCTTTTCACACAATCTCTCCTAAATACAATTGATATATATATTATATCAATTATCGCAAAATAGTCAAGCAAAATCCGACATTTTATTCTGTAAAATTCTTTTATTTTACATTCGGTGGTATAATTTTATTTCGCAAACAAATTATTGCAATAATGTTGGGAATCGCCATCAATGCGTTTGCAATTTCAGAAAATTGCCACACACAATTCATTGCAGAGACAGCACCCACATATATAGCCAAAACATAAATAATCCTGAAAATCATTATGGCACAATTGCTGTTTTTAAATATAAATGAAACAGAAATCTCTCCGTAATATGCCCATCCCAGAATTGTGGAAAGAGCAAAAAGAACTGTTGCAGTGGTGACAACAGCCCCGCCAAATCCGGGCAAGATTTCATTGAATGAAGCAACACATAACGCCGAGCCGTTTAGGGTTGAGAAATTCCAAACGTCGGCACACAAAATTACAAGAGCAGAAACAGTACATATAAAAGTTGTAAAATATACTTCAAATATACCCCAAAGAGCATGCTTTTGAGCATTTTCCGTATCTGCGCATGCGTGAGCAATCGGTGCACTGCCAAGTCCCGCTTCGTTTGAAAACACGCCTTTGGCAAAACCGGTCTTAACAGAGTTTGCAATTCCATAGCCAACGCCTCCGCCAAAAATTGCTTTGAAGTCAAAGGCATCGTCAATGATAAGTGTAAGAGCTTGGGGGATTTTGCCATAGTTTAAGACAAGAGATACAATGGAGCACAAAACATAAAACAAAGCCATAAACGGAACAAGTTTTTCGTTTGTTGATGCGATTTTTTTTACACCACCCAAAATGACAACTCCCGAAACAGTCATAAGAATAACGGCTGTTATGTTTTTGTCAACAGATAAAGAAGATGTTGAAAGAGCTTCTGCAATTGAATTCGACTGGACAGTGTTTCCCATTCCCATACATGCCAAAAGAGTGAAGGCGGCAAATAAAAAAGCGAGCTTTTGGTTTTTTAAACCGTTTTTAATGTAGTATGCCGGACCACCGATCCATTTGCCTTTTTTTGTTCTTTCTCTGTATTCAAGAGAAAGCATAATTTCCGCATATTTTGTCGCGGCTCCGAAAAAAGCGCTTACCCACATCCAGAATATGGATCCCGGTCCGCCCGTAACAATTGCGGTTGCCACTCCGGCAACGCTTCCGGTCCCGATTGTTCCTGCAAGAGCGGTTGAAACAGCCTGAAAAGGAGTAATTTTTCCTTTCTTTTTGTGCGTTGAGTTTTTTAAGTTCCCCAGGGTATGCGTAAACACATAATTTAGTTTTCGGACTTGAAAAAACCGCATTTTTATTGTCAGATATATTCCTGTTCCCAAAAGGAGAGCAAGCATTGCAGGACCCCACACTGCATTGTTTACTTTTGAAAGAATATTGTTTATGTCAATTGTGCTCACTGTTTCCTCCAAAGCAATATATTTTCGAATTTTAATCCGAATTAAAATATATGAATCTGCATTTTATTAAATTTATAATTTAAAACCGCCTTTAGTGTTGGGCGTTAAGGCTGTATTATAATCATATGCGCAAAAGCATCAAATTTGAATAAAAAATAAGCGGGGTGCAAAAAACTTATGATTTTTGCACTCCGCCTTGTGACAGTAAAAAGAGATTGGGATTTTTACATCCGTTTATTCTGATTTAATTATATTCTGATTCCGATTTTTTCGCCAAGTTTAACTCGGAATTCTTCGCCGTTGTTGCATACTTCTTTTATATCGCTGTCAATAAGGGCGATGTTTTTTTTCAACAGCATAATAATGGTTGAGCCTCCAAACTCAAATTTGCCTTTTTCTTCTCCGCGTTTAAAATTATGTTCCTGATGATAGTTGCAAATTTTTCCAACCATCATTGCGCCAACTTCCATAAACACAACATCATCAAAGTTGTTTGTTCTGAGAATGCAATATTCTCTGGAATTGGTTTTGAAAACGGGAAATTTGTCAAATGCAACGGGTCTCACAGTGTGAAGAACTCCGCGGATAAAAGTGTTTTTTCCTTTTGCACCGGTATCGGGGTAAATATATCTGTGATAGTCGGTAGGGGTGAGACGAAAAATCAGACATAGTCCTCCGTCATATTCTCTCGCAATTTCTTCATTTTGTGTCAGCTGTTCAATTGTATAAACAGAATCTTTAATTTCAAAAGTTGAATCTTCGTTTATGTGATACACGCTAAGAAGTCCGTCACAAGGTGAAATGAGCACATTTGCCTGCATAACGGGATTTCGCTTGCCGTTTCGCAGTTTCCTTGTGAAAAACTCATTAAAGCATGTCCAGTTTTCGGTTTTATAATCCGTCATATCAATGTTGTTTTTCTTTATAAACCTTTTGATATAAGGCTTTGAAAGGGAGCTGTTCATAAAAACGCCTGCCATCTTTGATATAGCAGGCGCAGTCAATATTTTAAGCAAACAGCGACCCCACGCAGTGTGATATAGTCTGTGAGGCATATGCGGTGTTTACTCCTTCCTCAATTCTGATGTGTTGTCCTTGTGTAAGGATAAGGAAAAATATAACAAGTCCGATAAATGCAATGATGATAAGTCCGTGCATATAGGGCTTTTTGATTTTAAATGGTGTAATAAAAGCAATTGCAATCACCAGAAGTGCAATGCTGTACAGTCTGAAAGCAACAAAGGGTTTAACATAAACATCAATCAAAAAGAACACCGGCAAAAGCAGTGCCACCGATGTAACGGGCAGCCCCTGATAATATTCTCTCTTGCCACTGTTTGATGCAGTACGGTTAATTTCCTGAACGTTATAATATCCGAGTCTTATGATTGCGGCAAGAACAAATAAAGCCGATGCTGCAATGTCAAACCAGTTAACGTCAATTGCCTTAATGCCGTAGCCAAGCATAGCCGGAAAAACACCAAAGCAAACAAGATCACAAAGTGAATCAATTTGAATGCCAAATGATTTGGCATCTTCGCTTCGTTTACATTTGCGTGCAATTGTGCCGTCGAACATATCACAAATACCGCACACCATCAAGCAAAGTAGAGCTATTTTCGGATCTCCTCTAAGAGCTTCCGTCATTCCGTAAATTGCAGTGCAAAGTCCGACATATGTCAGTATGACAGACGGATTATAAAAACCAATCATTTCCATTTCTCCTCTGTAATTGAAATATGTTTCTCTGTACCCATAAAGCCATTGCAATGGGGAGAACTTATAACTTTAAACATTTATTTAGATATTATATCACATAATTTATAAAATATCAAGTTATAAATACAATTAATTTTCCTTGATGTAAGTTGATTATCAAAATTATAAACTTATTGTTAATTTTTATGCTAACATCTTCACATGTCGCAAGCTTTATGATATTATTAAGAAGTAATACAAATATATCGAATTGAAAGAAAGGAGAAATAAATAAAACTACACCTTTCGAGATAGTTTTAATTATACGCGAAGACCATGAATAGTGAAAATAAGCTTACAAAAACATTTATTACCTCGGAAATAAATGATTCGGCATTTGAATTTGATTTGGAAAATGTCAAAGAAAAGATAGATGGCATGAGCGAATTTATGATGATGTACGGTTGTGCAATTAAAGAGGTTCGTACAAAGTTCGAGGTCCTCAACGATGATTTTTCGGTTGCACACAAGCGTAATCCCATCGAGATGATAAAATCCAGGGTCAAAAATCCCATAAGCATAATTGAAAAACTAAAACGCAAAAATCTTCACGTGTCCATGCAGTCCATTCGTGAAAATCTTAATGATGTTGCAGGAGTGAGGGTTATATGCTCGTTTATTGATGACATATACATGATTGCAGATATGTTTGCAAATCAGGATGATGTCACTGTCATCGAAACAAGAGACTACATAAAATTCCCAAAACCGAACGGCTATCGCAGTTACCACATGATAATTGAAATCCCTGTGTTTTTTGCAAGCCAAAAGCAAAACATTCGTGTTGAAGTTCAGCTTCGCACAATAGCAATGGATTTTTGGGCAAGTTTGGAGCACAAAATGCGTTACAAAAAGTCTCTCGGAGATATTTCCGACATTGAAAAGGAATTGTTTGAATGTGCCGAAACCATTGCTTTGACGGATTTGAAAATGCAAAATATTAATCGGAAAATAATCAGAGCCATGTCAGACGGAGCATCGTCTGAATAATTACAAAAAATGACAAGCATAATCAAAAAGGAATGAATCATGAAAACTTTTGTACCGGGCTATTATTCGTCATTTAAGTGTATTGCCGGAAAATGCAAACACAACTGTTGCATAGGTTGGGAAATTGAAATTGATTCCGATACATATAATATTTACAAAAATGTGTCGGGCTGTTTTGGAGAAAAGCTAAGGAAAAACACTTGTGAAGAAGAACACCGCATAACCTTTGCCATGACCGCAAATGATCGCTGTCCGTTTCTTGATAAAAACAATCTCTGTGAAATAATTTTAAACTTGGGTGAGGATAAGCTTTGTGACATTTGCACTCTTCATCCCAGATTTACAAATTTTTTTGAAACAAGAAACGAGATTGGCATTGGTATGGCATGTGAAGAGGCGACACGTATAATACTTTCACAAACCGAACCTTTTTGTCTTGAATGCATTTCATCACCGGTTGATGAAACGGTCACATCTGAAAAAGAAAAAGAGTTTTTTGATAAACGAAATATTATATTTAAAATTCTTTCGGATGATAAACACAGCCTTTCGAAAAAAATCAACTTGATATGCGCTGAATTTTCTGTTTGCTATGAAAAGATTTTGAACTATGACTGGTGCGATTTCTTGCTTAATCTTGAATGTCTTGACGAAAAATGGCAAATTCTTCTTTCGGAGCTGAAATATGACGAGCAAACCGCGGATTCATATTTTGAAAATGAATATTGGGACAAGATTTTTGAAAATATAATAACCTATTATATATACCGTTATTTACACAAGGGTATTGAATGTTCGTTAACTCCTTATGTATCTTTGGCAATTTTTGCCTTTGTCATGATAAAACACATGTGCGTTTTTCATTTTGATAAATTCGGAAATATAGATTTTGAAGATGCGGTCGAATATTGCCGAATGTTTTCGGCAGAAATAGAATACAGCGAAGAAAACATAAATGATGTTATATTAGAACTTGAATTTTTGTAAAAGAAGGTTTTTTATGTATCAGAGTTTTATTAAAGCGGAACTTGCAATTCTTGATTTTTTCGATTTTATGCGTTTTCCGTTTATGAACAAAATAATGACTTTTATAAGCGCACTGGCAGATGACGGCATACTCTGGATTGTCGTCGGCATTGTCATGCTTTTTTTTAAAAACACACGAAAAGGTGGAGTATGCGTGCTTCTTGCACTCATCATTAACCTGGTGATAGTCAACGTTACACTAAAACCGCTTGTTGCACGCACTCGCCCCTATGACATAAACACAGCGGTTAATCTGATTGTCCACGCGCCTCACGATTATTCTTTCCCGTCGGGGCACACTTCAGCTTCTTTTGCGGCGGCACTTTCAATTTTTTTTGCAAACAAAAAGTGGGGGACGTGTGCTCTTGTCGGTGCCTCGCTCATAGGTTTTTCAAGGTTATATCTTTATGTACATTTTCCGACAGATGTACTTTTCGGAGCACTTTTCGGAATTGCGGCAAGTTTCGTTTCGAAATATGTTATTTCCAAAATCAAAATGCTTGGTTGATTCAATGTCCTTGTTTGCATTCGGAAGGTGTTTTGCCTATTCGTGATTTAAAACATTTATTAAAATATGATGCATCGTAAAAACCGGTAAATTCCATAACTTCAGTAACAGAATAGTTTTCAGAAACAAGCAGTTCATATGCTTTTTGAATCCTAAGCTCATTTCGATATTTTATGGGTGATGTACCAAGCTCTGCTTTAAAACATCTTCTGAACATACATTCACCAAGATTGCACATCTTTGCAAGATCGTTTATTGAAAATTCCTCAAGATAGTTTGCCTTAATAAATTCTATTGCCTTTGAGACCTTTGAGTGATTTTGTGAGTTTTCGGCAGTTATAAATGTATATATCAGTTTTAGAAAAATATAATTGCATTTTAAAGCAAACGCATATTTTTCCGAACTGAATGCGTGATAGCATTCTTTGAATATTCCGAGTGTAATAAATTTGTCACTGTTGTTAAATTTCATTATTTCCGATGAAAAGGTTATTCTATAGCCGTTGAGGTCTTTCATTATATAGTTTATGGAATACACCTCGGGTTTTTCGTTTTCATCCCATTCGCTGGAGTAGGCAATATTGTATGGAATATAAACAACATCGCCGCTTTTTGCGATAATCGGATTATCGTTAAATATGTCGAATTTGCACTTTCCCGATACAATGCATACAAGGCGATCGTGGGTGTGTTCATTGGCATATCTCAGATATTTGTTCGGAGTTTTAGGAATGCGATGAGCAGCAGAAACCGCTTCAACATAAAAATTCCCGGAAGAAATCAGTTCTTTGGACATTATGGTACTTTGATACATATTAATAAACACTTCTCCTTAAAAAAATATATTGTTTGTACCGTATTATACCACATAAATATCGTTTTGTCTATGGTTTTTTGTAAAAATTTCATATATAATATTAGAGTATTTAACTGCGTCATTTATATAATGGATTTCACTACATTATTATTTGTCGCAAAATGTAATATGTCTCACGCATCTTGTAGATTCATATTATTCATAACATTTTTATTGGAGGGCGTTACAGTGAACGAACAAAGCATTACGTTAAAAAAGAAGCCCAATCTGGGCAGACGTATCGGCGACGAACTCAAACACAACTTTGTACTCTATCTCATGGCAATTCCGGTCATTGTGTACTTTGTTTTGTTTGTATATTTGCCGATGTACGGTTTGATTATCGCATTCAAAGATTACAAACCGTTTAACCGTATGGGACAGGGCGGTATCTGGGGTAGTCCCTGGGCAGACATGTACGGTTTTGCAAACTTTATCCGTTTCTTCAAGAGTCCGCTTTTCTGGCCTGTATTGAAGAATACCCTGTACATCAGTTTCCTTACTTTGATTTTCTCATTCCCCGCACCAATCATTTTTGCATTGATGCTCAATGAAATCAAAAACTTGAAGTACAAAAAAGTTATTCAGACAATAACATACCTTCCTCACTTTATTTCAATGGTTGTTATTTGTTCAATGGTTATCCGTTTCTTCCAGACAGACGGTATTATGACAGCATTGGTTGATGTTCTTGGCGGAAGCAAACAGAACTATATGATTAATGCCGATGCATACAGGCCGATTTACATTGGCTCGGGTATATGGCAAGGCATAGGATGGAGCAGTATTATTTACATATCGGCTCTCAGTTCCATCGACCAGGAACTTTATGAAGCGGCAGTTATCGACGGTGCCGGAAAGTGGAAACAGGTTGTTCACATCACAATTCCCGGTATTTTGTCAACAATCGTAATTCTTCTTATTATGAATGTGGGTCAGATGCTCAGTGTAGGTTACGAAAAAACAATTCTTCTTCAGAATTCAAACACAGCCGAAGTTGCACGTGTTATTTCTTCATACACCTACGACCTTACTTTCGGTACGGAAGGCGGTGGCGGTGAATTTGCATATTCATCGGCAATCGGTATTTTCCAGTCCGTTGTTAACATCATATTCTTAACAATTGCGAATACCATTTCCAAAAAGATTACTAACAGCGGATTATTCTAAAAAGGAGGATTTTACAAAATGGTATACAAACCATCACTTGGAGAAAAAGTCTTCAATGTTTTCAACATATGCATCATGGCAATTATGATCTTCATTTGCCTCTATCCTTTTTGGTATTGTATAATGTGTTCATTGTCTCGTCATGCCGACACTGCATCACTCATGCTTTGGCCAAAAGGTTTTACACTTGCAACCTATAAGGATGTATTAAGCAGACAAGATATTCAGACCGGATACCTTGTTACAATTTTCATTGTTGTTGTTGGTACAATCTTCAACCTTATCATGACAACAATTGCTGCATTTCTTCTCACAAGAAGAAACTTTGCAATCAGAAACTTCCTTACATACATGATGCTCTTCACCATGTATTTTGGCGGCGATATGATTCCTACATATATTGTTTATACTCAGATACTCGGCATGGAAGGTAACATTCTTGTTCTCATCATTCCCGGTGCAATCAGTGTATATAACTGTATAGTAATGAGAACGAACTTTGATGCCATACCTACCAGTCTTGAAGAATCGGTTAAGGTTGACGGCGGAAATGATATGCATGTTCTTTGGCACATCATCATTCCTCTTTCGAAAGCCGTTATCTCCGTAATGGTTCTCTTCTACGGTGTAGGTCACTGGAACGCATGGTTTCCAGCATCCCTTTATCTTAACAAAACAGATATTAAACCTTTGCAGCTTCGTCTTCGTGAAATTCTCATTCTTTCGCAGACAGGTGCTGAAGGTGATGCAGGTGATGTGGCAACCATGGCAGAAAATATTAAATTTGCAACAATTATAGTTGCAACATTACCTATCCTTTTGGTTTATCCTTTCATTCAGAAATACTTTGTAAAAGGTGTTATGATTGGTGCGGTAAAAGGTTAATACATTGTTAATAACTGCCATGCAGTTGTTATATAAAATTATGGAGGTAAAAAAAATGAAAAAACTGTTAAAAGTAATTTCTGCAGTTGCTGCCCTTGCCATAATTGCTTCGGCATTTGTTGGTTGCGGTCAGTCAGCTCAGAAGAGAAGAGACTATGATGGTACCCTTACATATTGGGTACACATGAATGGTAACACTCAGAACGCAGGTCTTGAAGACAACTCCGAAATGATGCTCTACAAGGAAATGGAAAAAAGAACCGGCGTAAAAATCAATTTCATCCACCCTGCAGGAGGTTCTACCGGCAACGAAGCAGCAACAACAATGTTCCTTGACGAAGAACTTCCCGACATCATTGAGTATGGTTGGGAATCATATCCCGGAGGTCCCGAACAGGCTATTGAAGATGGTGTAATCATTGCTCTTGACGATCACATTGATCTAAAAACCGTTTGTCCGGGTTACTGGCAGTATGTTGGTGATGACAACCCCGAAAATGAAGCCAGAAAAAAAGCAGTTACAACAAACGACGGAAAATTCTATGGCTTTAACATTCTTAACATTGGTTCAACAAAAGGTTTTGCAGGTATCTTCACCAGAAAAGATAAACTCGATGAATGGGGCATGAAAGTTCCCGAAACAATCGAAGACTATGAAGCTCTCTTTGCTAAAGCAAAAGCAGAAGGTTTCACAAAGCCTCTTACTTCTCTCATTGGTTATTTGTCTTTGATTAAAGGTTCTTCCACAGTAGGCTTCAGCACTGCATTTGATGTTGGATCCAATTTTTATGTTGATGATATCAACGGTAAACCCGAAGTTGTGTTTACTGCAAATCAGCCCGGTCATGTTGAATATGTAACTCTTCTTAAAGACTGGTACAAAAAAGGCTACATCGATCCTGACTTTGCAACTGTTGCATCTGACCAGATTAACTCCAACATGGTTAATGATGTTTCAATTGTTTCAATCGGATACATCGGTTCATCAATGGGTAAAATTCTTCCTGCTGCAAAAGCAAGAAATGCAAACTACGAACTCGTAGCTTGTCCTTTCCCCAAGAATGTTAATACAGGTGCGGACTCCGAATTCCAGGTTTGCTACAATGCAGCTACTTCAACAGCAAATGCCATCACATATCAGTGCGGTGATTATGAAGCTGCAGCAAAATGGTGTGACTATGTATACACTGAAGAAGGTATGATTCTCCAGCTCTTTGGTATTGAAGGTGAACACCACACTGTTCAGGAATATGACTTCGACGGTGACGGCACACCTGAAAAGCACTATGTTTATACCGATCTTATTGCTAAACCCGAAACTTCAGATTGTAACACTGTTGCAGAAGCAATGTACAAATACATGCTTCCCTGTAACTTCCCCGGTTACAACCAGCACATTGACTATCTGATGGGTTACTATCAGGAAGATTGCCAGAAGGATGCTATCAAAATTTGGAACGTTCCTGCTTCCAAAGACGGCACCGATGCTGACACAGACAAGATTGATACTCCTCAGGAACATCAGCTTCCCACTCTCAACTACACCAAAGATGAAAGTGCAGAGCTCAACGAACTCAAAACTGTTTGTGAATCTCCCCTTGAAGCTACTTTTGTAGATGTTGTTATGGGCAAAAAATCCATTGAAGATTACAAAGCCGCAATTAAAACAGCTAACGACAACGGATATGCCAAAATGCTCGAAATCTACAACGCAGCATATCAGAGATATCTTGCGAAATAATTCGTTTTAAAATCGTAATGCTATAATTTTATGGGACAAAGCAGAATTTCTGCTTTGTCCTTTTTACGTGCATTTTTACTTGCATATATAAATGTTTTGTGTTAAAATATCAATGGTAAAAACAATATTGGTTGTTATGAATATTAATTTTTGGAGGTAAATCATGGAGCTGAGCCCACGACTTACAAAAATTGCACAATTAATACCTCGCGGAAGCGTTGTTGCGGACATAGGAACCGACCATGCCTACATCCCGTTGTATTGTTTTTTAAATTCTGTTTCAGATTATGCCATTGCCATGGATGTTAATAAAGGTCCTCTCCAAAGAGCACGTGAAAACTTGAAAAAATACGGATTCGAATCAAAAGCCGAGCTTCGTCTCTCTGATGGACTCGAAAAGCTAAAAAAAGATGAAGCTGATGTTATTGTTATAGCAGGGATGGGTGGACTTTTGATTCGTGATATTTTGGAGAAGGGTAAAAGTATTATAACCTCCGATACATTGCTGCTTATTCAGCCAATGATAGCCCCAACAGAACTGAGAGACTGGCTTTTTTTTAATGGTTTTGATATTACCGATGAATATGTTGTTCGTGAAGAAAATAAGTTTTATAATATTTTTTCTGTAAAAAAAGGTATTGCCGATATAACCCCCGAAAACAGATTTGTGGGTAAAAATCTTGCAAAAAACTGTCCCGAAACAGTTGAAAGCTATCTTGATTTTAAAATCAGAGTATGCAATGAAATAATTTCGGGAATGAACATGAGCAAAAATCCCGATATTCATGCAATTGAAAAATATATGGAAGAAAAAAAGGCTTATCTTGACTATAAATGCACAATTTTAAAAGAGGTGAACAATTAAGATGACCACTGTAAATGATTTTATAAAGCTTTTTGATTTGTTGTTCCCATTTAAACTTGCTCAACAATGGGACAATGTCGGTTTGCTTGTGGGAAGAGGAGAAAAAAATGTCTCAAAGGTGCTTCTTACCCTTGATGTTGACGAAAAAGTTGCGGCAGAAGCTTCTGAACTTGGTTGTGATCTGATTATTTCGCATCATCCGCTTATGTTTAAATCAATCAGTCGTCTTACCGACCAAACACCTGAACAACGCACTTTGCGTATCCTTGTTGAAAATGATATAGCTCTATTGAGTGCTCACACAAATCTTGATTGTGCCGAGGGTGGTTTAAACGATTTTCTTGCAGAAAAACTCAAGATAACAAATACGCAAATTGTTGATATTTGCGGCGAAGTTGACGGCAAGATCTTTGGTTTTGGAAGAATTGGAATTCTCGAACAGGGAATTTCTCTTGAAAACTTTTTGAAATTGATTTCAAAAAATTTGGACACCAAGGGGATTCGTTATTGCGGTAATTTGAAGAAAACAGTTAAAAGAATTGCGGTTAATTGTGGTGGAGGAGGAGATGCACTTGCAAAGTGTATTGACATGGGTGCAGATGTTTTTGTTACCGGTGATGTTAAATACAATCCCTTTAGAGATGCATACGAAAACGATTTTGCAATAATTGATGCAGGTCATTATGAAACCGAAAATATTGTTCTTGAACTTTTTGAAAATGTTCTTGTCAAAAATACTGCCGGTGTTACAATTTATAAATCTAAATCCAATGTTCCGGTTATAAAATACTTTGTAGATTGAGGTAAATACCATGAAAAAAGATGTTGTAATTGTCGGTGCAGGTCCTGCAGGGATTTTCACTGCACTTGAAATGATAAAAAACAATTCGAAAAAGAGCATTCTCATTGTAGAAAAAGGTGCTCCGGTAGAAAAAAGAAGTTGTCCGAAATCCAAAACACAAAAATGTGTAAATTGTAAGCCCTATTGTCACATTACAACCGGATTTTCGGGTGCAGGTGCATTTTCCGACGGAAAGCTTTCTCTGTCTTATGAGGTTGGAGGTGATTTACCGCAACTCATTGGTGAAGATGTTGCTCAGGAATATATAAATTATACAGACAAAATTTATCTTGATTTCGGAGCTGATGAACATGTCGAAGGTATCGGAAACACCGACGAAGTTCGTCAGATTAGAAAACGTGCCATTCAGGCAGGGCTCAAACTTGTTGACTGTCCCATTCGTCATCTGGGCACCGAAAAAGCTCAACAGCTTTACTATGAAATCGAAAAATATTTGCTTGATAACGGTGTGGAAATTATTTTTGGATATGAATGCAGTAACATTATTCTTGAAAACGGTGTTTGCAAAGGTGTCATAATTCAAAAAGGAGATGACGTTAAAACAGTCAGTGCCGATGCAAGTGTCATTGCTACCGGCAGACGCGGTGCCGATTGGCTCGAAAAAATTTGTGCCGAGCACAGCATTGCACATCAACCGGGAACTGTTGACATTGGAGTAAGGGTTGAGGTCCGCAGTGAAATCATGGAAAAAGTTAATGAAGTTTTGTACGAATCAAAGCTTATTGGTCATCCTGCCCCCTTTAAAAACAAAGTGAGAACTTTTTGTCAGAACCCGGGCGGTTTTGTAAGTCAGGAAAATTATGATAATGATCTTGCAGTGGTAAACGGTCATTCTTTTAAGGAACTCAAATCCGAAAATACAAATCTTGCAATACTTTGTTCACACAATTTCAGTGAACCTTTTAATGAACCCATTGCCTATGCTCAAAAAATAGGGGAGCTTACCAACATGCTTGGCGCAGGCAGAATTCTTGTCCAACGCTTTGGTGATATTCTTGACGGAAAAAGGACATGGCAAAAGGAGCTTTCCGAGTCGAATCTCAAGCCTACACTTCCCGATGCTGTGGCAGGCGACATAACTGCCGCCATGCCATATCGTGCAATGATTAATATTATTAATTTCATTAAAGCAGTTGATAACGTGGTTCCGGGTTTTGCCTCATATGAAACATTGCTCTATTCGCCTGAGTTGAAATTTTACAGCAATCGCATAAAAATGGATGAACACTTAAACACAAATGTCAAGGGACTTCATTGTCTTGGTGATTCCAGCGGTTGGACAAGAGGTCTCATGATGGCTTCTGTCATGGGCGTAATCATGGGCAGAGAACTTGCCTGATTTTAAAGAATAATTGTTTTAAAATTGTTTTCGCAAACAAAAACCGAATATCTTTTTCCGGCATCAAGATGATGTTTTTCTGTTTTTACAAAAACATCATCAGTGCCGGATTTTTTCAATTCAATTGTATATGTTCCCGGTAAAAATGCAACATATTCACTCACGTCCATAGGAGAAATATTGCAAATCACATTATGACCGTTGGCTGTCATATCCGAAGGCTTTGTTTTAGAATTTAACATGCATATTCGCAGATGAGCATATTTTGAGTCCACACTATCTGCTTTTTCTTCTATTGCATAAAGAGAAAGCGAATCACCGCTTCCCACTGCGCAAACAATGTGAAGAGTGTCGGGTTTTATATCTGCAAATGACGATGCAACAATTTCTTTGCTGTGAGCCTTGCATGCCTTAAATGTACAAGTGCCGTGTGCGGTTTTTCTGTATTCGCAAAAACTGCCCGGTTTTGCATCGGCAAATTCAAGTGTGTTAAACATATAAAAATCAATTCCGTCACAATCCGAAGCATTTAAAAACCGAATATATTGCCCGTGATTGTTATTTTGCATATTATTCACGTCCTTGTTCAAAAATTGTGTTGTCTTTTTGGCTTTTTGTTAAAGCAAGATCGTCAAAGTCCAAACTTTCAAACAGTTTAATGTTTTCTGTGTTCTCTTCGCCTATGTTGCTGTCACAATTAATTTTTTCGTTGTTTGTTTCACAGGTGTTTTCCTCCAATTGAGTATGTGGCTCATTTATCTTTGATGCATCTTTTTTAAATTTTACAAGTTCGTCGAGAAATATGCATATCTTGGATATGTCTTTTCCGATTTTTTCTACTTCTTTTTCAATTGAAGATAACTTGTTTTCAAAAACAGACGGGTTAATATCTGCAAAGATTTTGTTGTCGTTTGGTTTGGAAAATTTAACATTCATATTGTTTGTCCTTTCCTTGCGTTTTACCGATTCAAAATTGTCTGAAATAATGTTGTCAAAATAATTAATATCAATCTTATCCTGAACGGTGGGACCTGAAAAATACAGTCCCGGTCTGATTCCTTTTTCCCTGTATGTGCTTCGTGATTTGTATTTTGTATTAATTTTTGGCTTGGAAAATGTTTTTCCTGCATCATGGCTGACGACTTCCATCACAGCTCCGTTTTCAGACCATTGTACAACAACATAGTCGCCCATGGCAAAAACAGATGGCATACACTTTTTTTCAACTGCAAAGGTTATTATTTTTTCTGTGCCGTTTAAATCACTGAAAATGAGTGCGGTATAACCTTTTCTCATTGCCACATAAACCGAAAATGTCCGCTCACCGTTGCAAACACAAGCAAAGTCATACATTTCTTTATCGTTGCTCAAAATTCTGTCCGACGAATTTGAAATAAATTTTTCAAATGTTTTTTCAATAAATTCACCGTTCTCATTACGATAAAACAGCATCATTTTGTTTTGAGAATTAATGCCCGGACAATAGCTTTTTCTTGAATCGAGGGTGTCAATTACTTCGGGTGTTGCATATAGGTTTGATGAAGAAAAAATGTGTTTTATGAGCATGTTTTTCCCTTTGTGTTCCATTGCATAAAACCCGCAAAGAATGCCTCTTTCCCATGTTAGACATATGTTTGAGATTTTTGCGCTTTTGCTTTTACTTTTAAAAATAACATATTTTTTCCATTCTTCGGAATCATATTTTATGTATATGAGCGATCCGTCATTTGTTTGAATCAGAAAATGCATTCTTCCGTCTTCGTCACACACTCCGTCAAATTCATGTGAAGAATTTTCACATATAACGCTTTCGTTGCCGTTTGTTTCTGTCATAATGAAGCGTGCTTGCTCGTCAACAGTAAATCTAAAAAGATTCTTTGTACTTTGCTTAATAATAATCGAGATTTTTATCACTCCCTTGTCGGCTTATTAATGTTTATGCCTCATCTGAATAAATATTCATATATAAACATGTTTTGAAAATGCGGATATGGGCAATTTAACAATTGAAAAAGAAAGAAGTTTGTTATATAATAAATTAAGATGAATAAAAAGGACTGATACATTTGAAAAAAATCAAAAATATGATAGCCATAATGGTATGCAAATTTTTAACTTTTGCCAGCAAGCTCATGGGCAAAAAAGGTTCTTCCGGTCCGGGAGGAATAGCACTCAAAATTTCTCCCACGTTGCTTAAGGATTTGTCATCTCAAATTAAAGGTGACATAATTATGGTGTGCGGTACAAACGGAAAAACAACAACGAATAACCTCATCTATTCACTTTTAAAATCTAAGGGTAAAACTGTTGTTTGTAATAATGTTGGAGCAAACATGCTTCCCGGTGTGGCGTGTGCTTTCATCAACATGAGTACTGTTTTCGGAAGAATGAAAGCGGATTGTGCCTCCATTGAATGCGATGAAGCAAGTCTCAGACGTGTTGTGCCACATGTCAAGCCGACAATGGTTGTTGTTACAAATCTTTTTCGCGATCAGTTGGACCGTTACGGTGAAATTGAAATGACACTCGGATATCTTGATGAAGCCATAGCAAAAGTACCCGATGTAAAGCTTGTGTTAAACGGTGATGACCCTGTGTCTGTGCAACTTGGAAAAGACAGAAAATGTATCACTTTTGGCGTTGATGAAAATTGCAATGTTAATGTTCGAGAGAGCAAAGAGGGCAGGTTCTGTTTGAATTGTTCGCACGAACTTTCATACAATTACTATCACTACAGTCAGCTTGGAGATTATTATTGTCCAAATTGCGGTTTCAAAAGACCTTCAATCGATTACGGAGCCAAAAATGTGTCAATGACAGACGGCATCAGCTTTGATATTGACGGTAAAATCAAAACAAAGCTTTCGGTTAATTATCGCGGTTTTTACAACATTTACAACATTCTTGCGTCGGTTGCTGTTTTGTGTGAATGCAACGAAAGCTGTGATGGCATAAACAGCGTTTTTGATCTCTATAAGCCACAGATTGGCAGAATGGAATCGTTTATTATTGACGGCAAGCAAACGGTGCTTAATCTTGCCAAAAACCCTGCAGGATTCAATCAGGCAATAGCAACCGTCATGACGGATGTTCGTCCGAAAAGTGTTTTGATTGCCGTAAATGATGCGCCTTCCGATGGCAGAGATGTTTCCTGGCTATGGGATGTTGATTTTGAAAAGCTTAAAGAATCAAATGCTAAAAACATATTTGTTTCGGGAACACGAAAACATGACCTTGCCGTTCGTCTTAAATATGGCGGGTTTGAAAACGTAACTGTTTGTGAAACAAGTCGTGACGATTTAAAAACAATAATTTCGTCTGATGGCGACATATGCTATATGCTTGTTAACTATACCGTACTTTTTGAAACACAAAGCAATCTGAAAGCGCTTGAAGGAGGAAAAAGCAAATGAAAATTACAATAGCTCATCTTTTTCCCGATTTGCTTAACCTCTACGGTGATTTGGGAAACATTGCGTCATTGACATATCGCATGCAAAAACGAGGATTTGAAGTTTGTGTTAAAGAATATGCAATTGACGAAAAAATTGATTTTGAAAATACAGACATAATTTATCTTGGCGGTGGTGCTGAAAAAGAGCAGGTAACTGTTTGCACAAAGCTTTTTGAACAAAAAGATGAATTTGAAAATTACATCTCAAATGACGGTGTTATGCTTGCAACCTGCACAGGTTTCGAAATTTTGGGCAATTCTTTCGAAACCGAATCCGAAACCCACAAAGGTCTTGGAATAATTGATATTAAGTGTGTTCACGGTAAAGAACGTTTTATTGATGATGTTATTGTTGAATGTGATTTAATCGGCACTACGGTTGTAGGTTTTGAAAATCACATTTCACGCATATTTTGCGGCAACATAAAACCTTTGGGAAAAGTTTTGCACGGCAGCGGTAACAACGGAGAAGATAAAACTGAGGGTGCAATTTTTAAAAATCTTGTTGCCACTTCTCTTCACGGTCCGCTTCTTCCCAAAAACCCCAAGCTTACCGATTGGCTCATCTCAAAAATTCTTGAAAGAAAAGGGGAGAGCTCATCTCTTGCTCCGCTTGACGACAGCGAGGAGAATGCCGCTCATGGCTACATTACGGACCGCTTTTTAAAATGATTGATTTTAATGGCTGTTTATTGGTTGAAACTGTCAAAGAATACGGCAAATTTTATACTTTTTCATTAATTATTATGCAAAAAAATTATTGACAACAAAAACATGCTGTGTTATAATTTTATGGTAACCGCGCAAAGATGGTCGCAAACTTGATTTATATCAATACCTGACTTTGGCGAGATTGGATGAGGGAGGTGCTCAAACTATGTACGCTATTATCGTAACAGGAGGCAAGCAGTACAAAGTTTCCGAAGGTGATGTTCTTTTCATTGAGAAACTTGATGCTGCAGAAGGCGATGCTGTTAAATTTGACAAGGTTCTTGCAATCGGCGGCGAAAAAACCGTCATCGGTACACCCGTTGTAGAAGGCGCAAGCGTTGATGCAAAGGTTGTTGCTAACGGCAAGGGCAAGAAAGTAATCGTTTTCAAATATAAGCCCAAAAAAGGCGAAAAGACCAAACAGGGTCACAGACAGCCTTTCACAAAAGTTCAGATTGAAAAGATCAACGGTTAATCATGATTAAGGTTGATATTTTCAGAAAAAACAGCAATATAGTCAAGCTCGAAATGGACGGTCATTCCGGATACAACGACGGTGACGATATTGTTTGTGCATCCGCTTCATCTGTTGCGTTTGCAATTGCCAACGGCATTGAAAACGTTACAAATGTAAAGTTTGGATATGAGACGGGAGACGGTTATCTTCTTATCGTGCTTCCCGATGACTTAAATAAAGACGAGCAGGACAAGGTATCAATTTTAACCGAGACTTTTGCTCTTTTCATAAAAGAGCTTGAGAGTCAGTATCCTGCAAATGTCCAGGTTACCGAATTGGAGGTGTAATAAATGTTTGCATTAAACATTCAGTTGTTCGCGCATAAAAAAGGTATGGGTTCAACAAAGAACGGCCGTGATTCCGAGTCCAAGAGACTTGGTGTTAAAAAAGGTGACGGTCAGTATGTTCTCTCCGGCAACATTCTTGTAAGACAGAGAGGAACAAAAATCCATCCCGGTATCAATGTTAAAAAAGGCAGCGACGATACACTCTTTGCAGTAGTTAACGGAAAAGTTAAATTCGAAAGAGTTGGTAAAGACAAGAAACAGGTCAGCGTATACGAGATTGCTGAGTAATACATTGAATAATTAAAAATGAAATCTCAGGTGCGACTGCGCTTGAGATTTTCTTTTTGATTAATAAACACTTGATATGAAAATAATATTATGACTAAATTTGATTGCTTATTAATCAAAAAGAAGGAATAAGGAGGAATGTAAAATGCTGGCAGATACAGCAAATATATATGTTGAAGCAGGGAACGGCGGTCACGGTCTTGTTTCGTTCCACCGAGAAAAATATGTTGCCGCAGGCGGACCCGACGGGGGAGACGGCGGTCACGGCGGAGATGTAATCTTTGTTGTTGACGAAAAGCTTTCAACTCTTATGGATTTCCGCTACAGACGTCACTACAAAGCACAGAACGGAGAAGACGGAAAAGCCGCCAAATCCAGCGGTAAAAACGGTCAGAATCTTGTTGTTAAGGTTCCTGCGGGTACAATCATAAAAGACGCTGAAACAGGCAAAATTATTGCCGACATGAAACAGATTGGTCAGGAATTTGTTGTTGCCAAAGGTGGAAACGGTGGCTGGGGAAACTGTCACTTTGCAACGGCTACCCGCCAGATTCCGCGTTTTGCAAAAAGCGGAACCGAGGGAGAAAAAAGAGACATTGTTCTTGAACTTAAACTTCTTGCCGATGTTGGTCTTGTGGGATTTCCAAATGTGGGAAAATCCACGCTTCTTTCTGTTGTAAGTGATGCAAGACCCAAAATTGCAAACTATCACTTTACAACGCTCGAACCAAATCTCGGTGTTGTTGATATGGGCGTCGGTAGAAGCTTTGTAATGGCAGACATTCCCGGTATCATTGAAGGTGCCAGCGAAGGCATTGGTCTCGGACATGAATTTTTGCGTCATGTTGAACGCACAAGACTTCTCATTCATGTTGTTGATGCATCGGGCATCGAGGGCAGAAATCCCGTTGAAGATTTTGATCTTATTAATAAAGAGATTGAAATGTACAATCCAACCCTTGCCACACGTACTCAAATTGTTGCGGCAAACAAAAAGGATCTTGTTTTTGACAGCAGCATTTATGATGAATTTTGCAAAGAAATGGAAAACAGGGGCTACAAAGTTTTTCAGATTTCGGCGGCAACCAATACGGGAGTTTCCGATCTTATGAACTATGTTGCTTCAATTCTTGATGACATTCCCGTGCCTGTGCTCTTTGAAGAAGACGATGAAGAAATTCAGGTTATTTCTTATGAAGAAGAAGCACCTTTCACCATCAGAGTTGAAAATGGGGTGTACATTGTTGAAGGCAGATGGCTCAAACGTCTCCTTGGCTCAACAAATTTTGAAGATAACGAATCACTTCAGTATTTTCAGAATTCTCTTCGCAAAAAAGGTGTTATCAAAGCTTTGGAAAAGCTTGGTATCAACGAGGGTGACCCGGTTCAGATGTATGAAGTTGAATTTGATTATATAAAATAACATTACAAACATATAAAAAACCGTGAACATCATTGATTTGTTCACGGTTTTTTGAATCATCTTCCGATTTTTCTGAATTTTTCGTATCTTTGGTCAAGCAGTTCTTTGGTTGACATTTTCTTTAATTCTTTTATTTCTTCATAAATATATTTTTTGAGATTGTCACATATTTCTTCGTTTGTCAGGTCTTTTTCATCAACAATTTTTTCAATAACATCAAATTCTTTCAAATCCTGAGCAGTGAGTTTCAAAACATCTGCCGCATCGCTTGCTTTGGTTGCATCTTTCCAGAGGATTGTTGCACATCCTTCGGGGGAAATAACAGAATATACAGAGTTTTCAAGCATACATACTCTGTTTCCCACACCAAGTGCCAATGCACCGCCACTTCCGCCTTCGCCTACAATTACCGAAATTATCGGTGCTTTAATACCCATCATTTCATAAAGATTTTCGGCAATTGCTTCGCCTTGACCTCTTTCTTCCGCATCAATGCCACAGTATGCACCGGAGCTTCCGATGAAGCAAATTATGGGACGGTTAAATTTTTCGGCATTTTTCATCAGTCTCAAAGCTTTTCTGTAGCCTTCGGGGGTGGGGCATCCGAAATGTCTTTTAATTCTTTCTTCAATGGTGTCACCGCGCTCCATGGCGATAACCGTAACGGGTTCACCGTTTAAAAATCCAACCCCTGCGACAATTGCACCGTCATCTCCAAAGCGTCTGTCACCGTGGAGTTCAACAAAGTTGTCAATCATATTTTTTATAAAGTATCCACCCATAGGTCTTTTGTTACCTCTTGCGGCAGCCACCTTTTCATATGCTGTTAAATTACTCATTTTATATCCTCCCGTTTATGCTTTGGCGTGAATAGCGAGAAGATTTGACAGGGTGTCTTTCAAATCTTTTCTATCAACAATTGCATCAATAAATCCGTGTTCAAGCAAAAATTCCGCTCTTTGAAATCCCTTGGGAAGCTTTTCACCGGTTGTTTGTTCAATTACCCTTGCACCTGCAAATCCTATAAGAGCTTTTGGCTCTGCAAGAATGATGTCGCCAAGCATTCCGAAGCTTGCTGTGATGCCTCCTGTGGTGGGGTCTGTCAGAACAGGTATGTAGAGAAGACCGGCGTCGTTGTGACGCTTAACTGCGCCGCTTACCTTTGCCATTTGCATGAGAGAGATGATACCCTCCTGCATTCTTGCACCGCCGGATGTTACAAAACCAACAACAGGCAGTTTTTCGGTTGTTGCTTTTTCAAAAAGTCTTGTGATTTTTTCGCCCACAACACTTCCCATACTTGCCATCATAAATGCCGAATCCATGACAAAAATTGCTGTTTTTTTGCCTCCGATGGAGCATGTTCCGCAAACAACTGCTTCGTTTAATCCTGTTGCTTTTTTTGCTTTTTCAAGTTTTTCGTCATATTCGGGGAAATTAATAATGTTATTACTTGTGAGTTCTTCGTCAACAGGGGAGAATGTTTCAGCATCGCAAATTGCTTCGAGTCTTTCAAATGCATTCATTCTCATATATGCATTGCATTTGGGGCATATGATATGATTTGCTTTCAAATCGGAATATTTAATTTCTTCATTGCATTTTTTGCAAATTCTCGGCTCTTGGGAATCTTTTCCGAATAAGCCTTTAAAAAAATCTTTCAAACTCATTTTAATACCTCACAAATTACTTTTTATCAGCTACTGCAAATGAAAATTCGGCACTCACACAAAGCTTGCCGTTAACATATCCGCTTCCTTTTGCAAAATAGAAAGGCTCGCGTTCTTTGGTGATTTCGCATTTTGTTTCAAACACATCTCCGGGTACAACCGTATTTCTGAATTTCACTTTGTCAAGGCCTGTGAAAAACGGAAGCTGATTTTCTTTGAGTTTACCTTCCATGCAAACGCAAACCGACTGACCGAGAATTTCACAAAGTATAACTCCGGGAACGACGGGATTTCCGGGGAAATGTCCTTTTAAAAACCATTCGTCTGCGGTGATTTCTTTTTTTCCGTAGGCAATGCCGTCCACAAGTTCAACACTGTCCAAAAGGAGCATGTTGTCTCTGTGGGGGAGTATGTTTTTTATTTCCTCTTTATTCATAATATCAGCCCTCGCATTTTTTGAACGCTACGCATGCATTGTGACCGCCAAATCCGAGAGATGTTGACATAGCCAGTTCAAGCTCTGTTTCGAGTGCAGTGTTTGGTGTGTAGTCAAGGTCACACTCTTCGTCTTTTTCTTTGTACCCGATTGTAGGAGGAATGATGCCCTCGCAAAGTGCTTTTATTGCGGCAATGCCTTCAATTGCACCTGCGCCACCGAGAAGATGACCTGTCATAGATTTTGTTGAACTGATGTGAACCTTGTAGGCATCATCACCAAAAGCGTTTTTAATAGCTTTGGTTTCTGTTTTGTCATTAAGGGGAGTACTTGTTCCGTGTGCATTGATATACACTTTGCTTGCATCGAAGTCGATTCCGCATTCTGTGAGACATGCCGAAATTGCTTTTCCGGAAGCAACAGCTTCGGAGTCGGGGGCTGTTACATGGAATGCATCACATGTGCTTCCGTATCCGCACACCTCTGCATAAATTTTTGCGCCTCTTTTAATTGCATGGTCATAATCTTCAACAATGAGTGCACCGGCACCCTCGCCGATTACAAACCCGCTTCGTCTTTTGTCAAAGGGGATTGATGCCGCATCCTTGTCGGTGCTTTCGGTAAGAGCCATACAGTTTATGAAGCCTGCCATTGCAAGGGGGGAGACAGCTGCGTCAACACCGCCTGCAATGATTGCATCGGCATAGCCGCCTTTAATTGTTCTGTAGGCTTCGCCAATTGCGCTTGTGCCTGTTGCACACGCTGTGGAAATGCAAACACAAGGACCCTTTGCGCCAAATTTAATGGCAATATTTCCTGCCGCCATGTTGGGAATCATTTTTGCGATAAAATGAGGGGAAACTCTCTGAGGACCCCTGTTTAAAAAAGTGTTTTGTTCCGCTACAAATGTGTCAAAACCGCCAACACCCGTACCGTAATACACGCCGAGTCTGTCGGGGTCGATGCTGCCTTCAAGACCCGAATCGGTCATTGCCTGGGTTGCGGCGGCAATTGAAAACTGAACAAATTTATCGGTTCTTCTCACTTCGGATTTTTCCATATAAAGTGTTGCATCAAAATCTTTAACCTGGCCTGCAAGCTTTGCTCTTAAGTCGGTTGTGTCAAAACTCGTAATTGTATCTATTCCGTTTTTACCCTCTTTAAGAGAGTTCCAATAACTTTCGGTATCGTTGCCTATGGGAGTTACTGCTCCAAGGCCTGTAATTACTACTCTTTTCATTTCTGTCACCTTACCTTTCTTTAAATAGCGAGACCGCCGTCAACACGGATTGTTTCGCCTGTTACATAATCTGACATTGAACTTGCCAAAAAAAGCGCTGTATTTGCAATATCAAGGGGATTTGCAACTCTTTTCAGCGGAATTGAAGTTAAAAATGCTTCAGCGTCCATATCCTTTGTCATATCTGTTGTTACAAAACCGGGAGCTATGGCATTGCAACAAATGTTTTTGCCGCCAAGCTCTTTTGCTACGGATTTTGTCAAGCCAATAAGTCCTGCCTTTGATGAAGAATAGTTTGCCTGACCTGCAATGCCGTTTAAGCCGGAAACTGATGATACATTGATTATTTTTCCTGATTTTTGGCGAACAAATCCTCTTGCTGTAGATTTAATCATGTTAAATGCACCTTTTAGATTTGTGTCGATAACATCGTCAAATTCATCTTCGGTCATTGTAAGTATGAGATTGTCTCTTGTGATTCCTGCATTATTAACCAGGATATCGGGTTTGCCGATTTTTTCCGTAATTTCTTTGACGGTATTTTGGCATTCTTCAAGATTTGCCACATTACATTTGAAAATACCCGCATTAACTTCGGTGTTTTCATTTATATAGGTCAAAACTTCATTTGCTTTTTCTTCGTTTCCGCTATATATAATTGCAACGTTTGCTCCGTTTTCGGCAAACAGTTTTGCAATTGCCGCACCAATTCCTCTTGATGCACCGGTGATTATGGCATTTTTACCTTTAAGCATTGTTTTTCAGCGCCTCCAATGTAGCATCAAGACTTTCTTTATCTTGAACATTATATACATTCACTTCTTTTGAAATCTTTTTAATAAGTCCCGAAAGAGTTTTTCCTGCTCCGACTTCAATAAAATCGGTAAAACCGTCTGCAATCATGTTTTCGATTGTTGTCTGCCATTTTACGGGGCTCTTCATCTGAAGTTTAAGGGTTTCTCTCACACCTTCACCGTAGGGGAGAGCAGTGAGGTTTGCAAAGCAGGGTTTAACGGGAGCATCAATTTCAAATGATTCAAGCTTTTTACCAAATTCATCTGCGGCGTCTGCCATGAAAGGTGAATGGAATGCGGCACTCACTGCAAGAGGAATAATTCTGCCGCCTGCTTCTTTAACTTTTTCTTCAAATGCACTCATTTCGCTCTTAAGACCCGAAACAACAATCTGCCCGGGGCAGTTATAGTTAACGGGATACAGGTTTTCAAATTCATTGGTAAGATTTTCAACATCTTCTGCCGAAAGCTTCATAACAGCCGCCATGGCGGTGTCTGCTTTTCCTGCGGCATTGTTCATTAGCTTGCCACGCTCTGTTACAATTTTAAATCCTTCCTCGTGTGAATATGCTCCTGCATATGCAAGCGCCGCAATTTCACCAAGAGAAAAACCAGCAACTGCATCTGCATTGATGCCGTTATCTTCAAGGGCAAGAGCTGCACCAAGATCCACAAGATAGAGACAAGGCTGTGTGTTGGCAGTAATTTTCAGTTCTTCATCACTACCTTCAAATGATTGTTTCATTGTGCCGTTTCTTATTTCTTCGGCATTGTCATACATTTTTTTTACAGAGCCGCCAAGTTCATAGAGACTTTTACCCATACCGCTGTACTGTGCGCCCTGTCCTGAAAAAACAAATGCTATTTTACCCATTTTTTTGCTCCATTCAATAAGATTTCTGCTTCATCAAATATTTCTGTAATAATGTCTTTAACGTTTTGTTCTTTATTTACCATTCCGGCAATCTGTCCTGCAAGGAAACAACCTTTTTTGTCATCACCGTCAACAACAGCCGCACGAAGTGTGCCAACAGCCATTGCTTCAAGCTCTTCATCGGGAATATTGGTATATTCCGCTTTTGAATAGGCTCTTGAAAAAGGTGTTTTGATGCTTCTTACGGGATGTCCCAGTCTTTTTCCGGTGACAATTGTTGCCGTGTCATTTGCTTTTAAAACTTTGTTTTTATAATTTTGATTTATACTGCACTCTGTTGCAGTCAGAAAACGTGTACCAATCTGAATACCTTGGGCTCCAAGCATGAAAGCTGCAGCCGCACCTCTGCCGTCGGCAATACCGCCTGCGGCAATAACCGGGATGCTCACTGCATCACAAACTTGGGGTATAAGAGCCATTGTAGTGAGGTCACCAACATGACCGCCCGACTCTCCGCCCTCTGCAATGATTGCATCAACTCCGCTTCTTTCGCAAAGCTTTGCCAGTGCACAGCTTGGTACAACGGGGATTACTTTAATAGCGGCTTCCTTCCACATGGGAACATATTTTTCGGGATTACCTGCACCTGTGGTTACAACGGAAACCTTGCTTTGTGAAATCATTTTTGCAATTTCTTCGACATTGTTACCCATTAGCATAACATTAACACCGATGGGTTTTTTGGTGAGGGAGGAAGCAATGTCAATTTGATTTTTAACGTACTCAACATCACCGCTTGCGGCAGATATAATGCCGAGTCCTCCCGCTTCCGATACTGCGGCGGCAAGCTTGCCGTCGGAAATATGTGCCATACCTCCCTGAAAAATGGGATATGTAATACCAAGCATATTGCAAATTTTAGAATTGATCATTTTGCTTCCCAACCTTTCCAAAAATTTTGTCAGTTAAAATTATGCAAGTTTTGCATCGATGTAAGCAACAAGTTCTTTAACAGATTTGCCTACTTCAGCAGGTTTGATTTCGATACCGAATTCATCTTCCATTTCCATCATGATTTCAACTGTGTCAAGAGAATCAACACCGAGGTCTTCAAATGTTGTTTCTTCTGTGATTTCAGCTGTGTCAATGTCAAGATGTTCAGCCAATAATTCCTTTACTTTTTCGATTGTCATAACAATTACCTCCATTTTTAATTTTTTATATTAAATAATTGTAACAATTATCTGTTACCATCTTATAAGGCATGCGGCACTTGAAAGTCCGCCGCCAAATGCAGACATAACCAGCAAATCACCGCGTTTGATTTTGCCTGAGGCATCAAGCTCTGCAAGGGCAATGGGTACACTTGCCGAAGAAGTGTTGCCGTATTTTTCAATGTTTACAAAAAATTTGTCTTTGGATAGCTTTAGTCTTTTGGATGCGTAGTCAATGATTCTGATGTTTGCCTGGTGTGTGACCACATGGTCAATATCATCTAATGTATATCCGCATTTTGAAACAAGTTCTTTTATGTCATTTACAATTTTGTTTACTGCAAATTTAAATGTTTCCTGCCCGTCCATAAATATGTAAGGTGCAGGTTTTTCGGCGGTGTAAAAAGGAGATGTTCCGCCAAAGGACGGAATTTTTATAACGGAATCATCACCTTGGGTAAAGAGTTTTGATCCCAGATATCCTTCTCCCTTGGTGATTACAGCCGCACCTGCGCCGTCGCCAAAGATTACACACGTGCTTCTGTCTGTCCAGTCAACGATTTTGCTTAGACGCTCTGCACCGATTACAAGGATGTTTTCGTATGTACCTCTTGCCATGAATGACACTGCGGTATCGAGAGCAAACAAAAATCCGCTGCATGCAGAGTTGATATCAAAAGCAGGGCATGTTGCACCGATTTCTTTTTGAACAGTTCCTGCAACAGTAGGACATATATTCTCTGCACTGACGGATGCCGCAATGATGAGATCAAGTTCTTCAGGTTTAATGCCTGCATTTTTAATTGCAGCTAAAGATGCTTTAACCGCAAAATCAGAAGCTGTTTCGTCAACAGAAACTCTTCTTTGGCTCACGCCGACTCTTTGCATTATCCATTCGTCAGAGGTGTCAACCAGTTTTGCTAAATCATCATTTGTGACAACTTTTTCGGGTACATATGCACCTGTTCCTATTATCTTAATACTCATACGGATTCTTCCTTTCTCATGTTGTGTTATCATTATATGATTATATCATACGCCACTCTTCAGCACAGTGTGTGCTGTGATACACAAAATAATTCGGCACACGCTGTGCCGAGATAGTCAAAATATATCAGCACACACTGTGCTGTAATATCCAAAATAATTCAGCACGATGTGTGCTGGATTTGTCAAAAAAACAGAGTTTTAAAAACTCCTGTTTTAAAATTATGCTTTTATGCCGTTTAAGAGACATCCGAAACCATATTGAAATGTTTCGACTGCTTCTTCAAGTGATAATTTTCTGCTTATGGCATCAGCATTGAATCCTCTGCAAAAACACCATACGGTGTAGGCAAATTTTTCGCTGTCGAGCTCTTTTATGATTTTTTTATCTGCTGCATATTCAATGAGATATTTTACTTGCCTGATCCACCATTCGCAGTTTTTCTGGGTGAGGGAATCGTGCTCAAACATATAGTGAGAAAAATGCATTTTAATTTCATAGGTGTTTATGAGAACCTTTGTTGCAACATCCATTACATAATCAAAAAAATTTTTGTCGATACTGTACTCCGAGCGCAAGCTCTGATGCATTTTGTATACAGCGTTTTTGTAAACTATTTCAAGCACTTCGCCTATGTTTGAAAATCTGTTATAAAAAACTCTGTTTGTACACCCGAGTTTTTTTATTATTTTTGTTACCGTAACAGAGTGGGCACCTTCTGTTATAGCAATTTCGGAAGTGATTTCTATAATTTTATCTCGAATTTCATCTTTAATGAAACCGGTATCTTTACTTGCCATTAAATCACCTTATTTCATATTCAGCACACCTTGTGCTGAATGTATTATATCATATTTCCTTTATTTGTCAATAGTTTTTTAAAAAAAATTCAATATATTGGGTTTTTAGGAGCTTTTTAACATATATATGGTAAATAATTTGTGCTTTTTTTGCAATGTTTTATGTATTTTTGGTAATTTACAATCATCGGGTTATATGTTATACTTCGTTTTACATGAGGAGATGATTTAAATGCAAAGAGGTAATATTAAATTAAATAATCCCGAACGTTTTAACGACGGATTTGAAATTTCTAAAGAAAAACTGAATGCTGCCATAAAAAAAGCTACCGATAAGTGGCTTAAAAAGCTTGAAGAGTTTAATGGAAAATTTCCGGGAACAATGTCTAAGGAAGAGGACAAATATGTTCTTGGTGAAAACAATTCATGGACTCAAGGTATGCACACCGGTTCGGCACTCCTTGCCTACGAGCTCACCGGAAATGAAAAATTTCTTGAGTATGCAAAACAGCACATTGAAAGTTATTACTGGCGTTATGAAAACAAGGTTGATATGTGGTGCCACGATGTAGGATTTGCTTTTTCACCTTCTGTTATAGCATTATACAAAATAACCGGTGACGAAGCCATGAAAGAGCTTGCTCTCAAAGCTGCCGATCATTTTCGCACCTACATCTATTCGGAAAAGGGTGGGTTTATTCTTCGTTCTTACACAAGAAGAGATACCCCCGACGGCTGCCGCACAATGATGGATACTCTCATGAATATTCCGCTTCTTTTCTGGGCATATGAACAGACCGGTGAAGAAAGATATATCGAAGCTGCAAAATCACAGCTTGCTGTCACAGAGAAATATCTTATCAGAGAGGATGGCTCTTCCTTCCATCACTATATGTTTGACGTTGAAACCCACGCGCCTGTCAGAGGTCTCACTTTCCAGGGGCATTCTGATGATTCTTGCTGGGCAAGAGGTCATTCATGGGGTGTATATGGCTTCCCTGTGGCATATACATATATTAAAGATGAAAGCCTTCTTCCGCTTCACAGAGATGTTACATATTTCATGCTTAACCATATGCCGAAAACTTACATTCCGTACTATGATTATGATTTTGTTGAAGAATGCAGTGAAGCACACGACTCTTCTTCCGCTCTTATTTCTGCATGCGGTCTTCTTGAAGCCTGCAAATATCTTGATGAAACATGCGAAGAATACAATATATACAAAACAGCGGCAAATAAAATGGTTAACGGCGTAATTGATCATTGCATGGATTATGAAAACAAAGATTTCGACGGTCTTGTTAACCGGGTAACATGCTCTGCACCTCATAACCTTTGCATTGACGGTTGCACATCTTACGGTGATTACTTCCTTTTGGAAGCTCTTGTGAGACTCACAAAACCGGATTGGAAAAGATATTGGTAAAATTATAAATTTCAAAACCGCATTTAACGTTTCGGTTTTTCAGGGTTTAAATTGGGGTTTGTCGGAGTGTTCGTAAACGAGGCTGAAGCGAAAGCCGCCCCTGCCTAAGGGGAGGTGGATTTGCCGTTAGGCAAAGACGGAGGGGTACGAAACGCAGAAGTATCAACGCTTTCAGCAATACCCCTCAGTCAGTTTCGCTACGCTCACTGCCAGCT
>JAFQHQ010000138.1 GCA_017397885.1 Clostridia bacterium
GCGTTGCCTCCTTTGTGTAAAGGGAGGGGGACCGCGTAAGCGGTGGAGGGATTGTAACAAACTGCCTCAATTGCAGTATTTGTGCTTGATTGAGAGTTTATCATTTAACAATCCCTCAGTCACTTCGTGACAGCTCCCTTTACACAAGGGAGCCCTTCGCACTTGTGTTAAACAGCTCGATAAATTTCAATTTGAAAGGGATAAATATTATGAAAAAATCACTTAATATTAACGAATTAACTTTAGAGCAAAAAATAGGTCAGCTTCTTATGGTCAGAGGTTTTATTGATGACAATGACCGCAAGTTCATATATGAAATGATGGAAAAAAGAGCCGTTGGTGCGGTTCAGGTTCCCTACAATCTTGCGGATTACAAGAGAGACATAAAAGAAATCAACGAACACACCGACTATCCGATTCTCATTTTTGCCGACATGGAACGAGGCTTTGCCCAGGGGGATTATGTTATTCCTTCTGCTCTTGCCCTTTCCATAACAGGAGATGAAGAGCTTGCCTACCAGTTTGGAGCAGTAACAGCTATCGAAGCAAAGAAAAACGGCTACAATATTATCGGCGGTCCCGTTGTTGATCTTTTAAACGGCAACAAAATGCTTGGTCTTACCCGTTCTTTCGGATCGGAGTCTGACATTGACTATGCTTGCCGCATAACAAATGCAGTGCTTCGCGGACAGGACGAAAACGGAGTGATGAGCATTCTGAAGCATTGGCCTTCCCCCGGCGACATATGTCTTGACGGTCACGCCTTTCCCGACATCACCTCCTACACCGAAGAAGAACTCATCAACAAAACACTTGTTCCCTATGTTTATTCAATGAAAAAAAGCGGCGTGGGTGCAGTTATGACAACACATACCTATATTCCCGAAGTAGACGATACCTATCCCACATCAATGTCCGAAAAGATAATAGGCATACTCCGAAATGCAGGCTTTGACGGTCTTCTTATGACCGACTCCTTCGCAATGCTTGGCATCCTTCAGAAGTTTGGCGAAAAGACCTGCTACGGAATGTCCATAAAAGCAGGTCATGACCTGATTTTGCCAAACTATCGTCTTCCCTTTAAGGCGGCATATGAGCTTCTTTTGGAAGCCTACAACGAGGGCATGTTTACCGAAGAACGTCTGAATGAAGCGGTTTCAAGAGTTATCAAAGCACAAAACGCCATAATGGAGCCCTTTGGTGCAACCGAAGTAACCGACTATCAGAAAAAGTGCTTCGAGAGAATTTCAAAAGAAAGCATCTGTGTAATAAAGGATGATAATGTAGATATTACTCTTGACAAAGATACCAAAAAGCTTTTTGTGCTTGTCAAGGAAAACTACTATCGCAGTGGTGTGGATGTCCCCTTTGAAATTGGTTTTGGAGGCGGCATCAAAGATGACAATGTTGATGCAATTATTGAGTTGATAAATACAGCCTTCCCGGAAAGCAACATTGTGATTATGAATCAATATCCCAACCCTGCACAAATTGAAAATGTTATCAAATATTCGGTAGAATCCGACGAAGTGATTTTCTTTACATATTCGGCAGCCACCGCCTATGGAATGGGCGGAGAGTTCACTCCTCAGCTTGTTCACACCATGGAAGCCTGCGAAGAAAAGCTTTCGGCGGTTATCCACATCGGCAATCCTTATCCCCTTGAGGCTTTGCCACATTATCCGCGAATCGTCATCAGTGTTGGTGGCAGAGGCGGCGGAAATTCAGGACACTCATCAACAGTAAAAAGCTGTTTGTCAATTCTCAAAGGTGAATATGACCCCAAAGGAAAACTGCCTTTCACTTTGAATCTCAAATAATCAATGTTTTTTGAAAAAAATCAATTTAGATTTATAATAAGGATATGATAAAATGAATTATACCATAACAGAGGATTTCACCGGCGGTAACATCACGGTTGTTGAAATATCCGAAACCAAGGCCGAAGTAAGAATAAACTACCGTGATTCCGAACCCTGGTGTTATTGGGCATTCAAGGTCAGCGGAGCTTCGGGAAAAACAATTACATTTAATTTTGGTGAAGATGCAGTTGGCTACTGCGGTGCCGCTGTAAGCCACGATCTTAAAAACTGGCACTGGAGTCATCCCGATGACTACCGTGATGATGAAAAAGACCGCGAAAGCTTTACCTACACCTTTGCAGATGGTGAAGATGAAGTATATTTTGCTCACAACATGCTCTACAATCCTTCGGATTTTGAAAATGTTGATTTTATGGAAAAGTACATTTTGTGTAACGACTTCGGTGACATTCCCGTTCCCATGGCAACAATGGGAGAGGGCGAGGATGTTATTTTGATGACGGCACGTCATCACGCCTGCGAAGCACCGGCAAACTATGTGCTTGAAGGATGTCTCAAAGAGCTTTTCGAAAACTCTATAGAGGGATATAAAATAATAGCCGTTCCTTTTGTTGATATGAAAGGCGTTGTGTGCGGCGATCAGGGCAAGGGCAGAAAACCCCACGATCACAACAGAGACTATAACGAAGAAAGTCTCTATCCCACAGTCGGAGCAATAAAAGAGCTGTTAAATAACGAAAACGTAAAATATGTATTTGATTTTCATTCTCCCTGCCATCTCGGAAGCGGTAATGATTCCACAAGTCTTGTAAATGCCTATGAATGCTTAAAAGATGAAATGTTGAGACTTTCAAAGCTTTTTGCATCGGAGATGACCGATGATTGCTTCAAATTCAGAGACGGGCGCATAACCTGGCGAGACGAGCCTCTGAAAGGAACTTTTTCGGCATATTCGGGCGGACTTGGCAAGGTGGACTTTGTGTGTACCATCGAAAACCCCTACTTTGGCGAACCCGGCAACATCATGACACAGCAAAACTACCTCGAAACCGGCAGAGCTTTTGGCAGAGCAATGAAAAAGTTTATTGAAACCAAAAGCGAGATGTGAAAGTGCGAAGAATATTGAATAAAAATATTGAATAATACAGTTTTTGTGTGGAATAGTACAATTATTTATATGTTTTTTGTGATATAATTAATTAAAATAAAAAATTTTTGAAATTAAAAACGAGAGGTGAATGTATGAAGATTATTAAACCAAGAAATCTGATTGCCTTGGTTCTTGTTTTTACAATTATGATCTGGGCAAATTCCGCATTTGCCGCATCCTTTGGACTGGCTCCCGATTCAAAGGTTGCCGTGTTCGACTCCTACGGCAACAACTATCATCATTTTGAGATTGACCCCGAAGTGACAATTTTCAGCAATTCCAATAACGGAGGTCTTGTTCTCTCAAGCAGACCAACTCCCGAGGTGATTGATGCAGGCTACAACGCTTCGCCGCTAAAGGGAGTTCACCCGAGAATACTTGCTTCAAAAGAGGATTTCAATGCCATTTTATCGAATATACAAAAAGACGAAAAATCACGGGAGTTTTACACCTCGGTAATTGCAAATGCCGATGCACTCCTTTCCAAAGAGCCTCTCATCTGGGAGCTTCGTGATGATGTGAGACTGTGGTATGTTTCGATGGATTTCATCGACCGAATGCTCACTCTCGGCATGGCATACCGACTCACGGGCGATGTAGCCTATGCCGGTCGCGGATGGAGAGAAATGAACGCCATTGCACAGTTTGACACTTGGCATCCCGAACACCACATTGATGTGGGCGGTCTCGCAGTGGGCTATGCCATAGGCTATGACTGGCTCTATGACTATTACACCCCCACCCAGAGAGAAAAGTTGGAACGCGCGGCAAACAGGCTGTGCTTTGAAGAATATGTTGACGGATTGCAAAAAAGAAGCTCCGACATGAAAGGCGGCATTCTTGCCGAAAACAACCACAACGCCGTTATGAACAGCGGCGGCATAATGATGGCGGCGGCATTCTATGACACAAATCCCGAGCTTTGCAGTTACATAATTTCTTCGCTCATTCGTGCCACAGAGTACACAGTGGACAATCTCATAGATGACGGTTCATGGTATGAAGGCATTTCCTACGGCACAATGATGATTGAATATTATTCTATGGAACTTGCAACCCTCGACAAAATCTTCGGTCTTCTCTACGGTCTCGAAGATGTTGCAGGCACCGACAAGGCTGTGGATTTTGTTATGAATTTTCAGTGTGCAACCTCATCATTTTCCTACGGTGACGGCGGTCAGGGCAAGTTCTTTGACCCGGGAATGTATTTCTTTATGGATTATTTCGGCAAGGGAAGCGAAAACTTTGAATCTTCAATCTACGCAACTCCCACCGATCTTGCAAAGGTTGCCCTCTCACTTTTGTGGTACAAGGGCGAAAGCGACACAAAGGCTCCAAGAGCAACCGAAGCATTTTATCCACGAAACGATGTTATAACCGCACGAAATTCGTGGAACACATTAAAACCCACCTTTGTTGGCATGAAGGGGGCAATTCCAAAGGTTGCTCACGGTCACATGGATATCGGAACATTTTGTTTCTATTCCGACGGTGTTCAGTGGACCTATGACCCCGGATCAGAAAACTACAATGTCCCCGACTATTGGGCAACAGACGACAAAAACGGAGGCCGATGGCAGTATTACCGTATGCGTGCCGAAGCCCACAACTGCATTGTGGTTAACCCCTCCACCGATGGTGGATATGAACCGGCTTCCCGAAGTCAGTTCACACGCTACGAAGCAAATGACAGCTCACTTCTTGCGGTGCTCGATATGAAAAACGCACACGGCAGTGCAAAGGTAGACTCCGCTTTTCGTGGCTACTATTTTGCCGACAACCGTCAGAGCTTTGTAATAAGAGACGAAATAACCCCCGTAAGCTCAGGGAAGACTGCTTGGTTCATGTCCACCAAGCAAACTCCCGAAATCATAGACGGCAAGGTATATCTTTCCGATTCAACAGGCAAAAAACTTAAAATAGAATTTGTATCAGATAGCCCTTATGAACTTTCAATCACCGATGCGGCTCCTTTGGAGGGCTACAGTCCCACTCCTGAAGGTAACTCTGAAAACAAAAATGTTAAAAGAATTGTTGTTATGCTCGATACCTCGGCATACACACCTTTCTCATTAACGGCAAAGCTTACTCCCGAATCGGCAGTTGACCCGAGACCCATTTCGGATTTTGACATTTCTCTTGAAAACTGGAAGCTTTCCGAGCACATTCCTTCGTTGAAAATTTCAACTTCGGCAAATCTTGGTCTGCTTCCTGCAGGAACAAGTCTGGATGTTGATGTTTCGGTGTTTGGCGCATCACCAACCGACACGGTTAAGGTTTTTGAAAAAGCTCCCGACGGAGCGGTAACACAGCTTGCTTCAATGCCCTACAGCCGCTACACTGCAACTGTTTCAGCCGATGACAGAAGTCTTGTGGCTGTGCTTTATGATTCGGGCGGTAACGAAATTTCCCGTTCTCCGGAATTTTCGCTGAAAACCTTTGTTCCATCAACCGAGACCACTGTGTGGGATGTGGATTTTGAAGATGAAACCCTCACATATTCGGGTAATGCAGTCACGGTTTGTGACAGCTCCGGCAAGCCTATCACCAACTTGCAAGGACAAACTCTCAGGGCGAACCGAAATTCTGAAATTTGCACCATTGAGCTTTCAAATTGTGACGTTGGAAATAACGGCAAAAGTCTTTATCTCCGTTCAGGCAAGAGCAGCGTTGCCAACGATCAGGCACAGCTTAACAATTTCAATGTCAAGCTTTCGGGCGGTGTTGCAGTTTTTGAAATGGACTATCTTTTCAAAGATTTTAACACAGCAAAAACCGTTATGGGAGTAAACTCCAAAAACACCGACGGAAATGCATTCTGGTCGTTTATGCTCAATCTCCAAAAAAACGGTACATTTGTTTTTGGTGACGGCAAACATGAGTGCGAGCTTAATCGCTGGCACAAGGTCAAGGTTATCTATGACATAGATTCAAAGCTTGCAATGTGCATCATAGACGGCAAATATGTTGGCAGGGTGTTTCACGAAGATACGGTGTCAGAAACAACCCGATTCAGCTTCCAGCTCACCTGCACCGATAACACCGAAGCCTATGCCGATAACTTTAAGGTGACACACCTGAAGTACTAAAACAATATTTGTTTCACACGAAACAAATTTTATATAAAAAATTTTTTATAGGAGTGATTTTTAATGAAAAAAGCAGTATCAATTTTGTTGAGCCTTATCATGATTATGTCTGTTTCGGTTTATGCCGCAGATTCAATCACGGTAACACAGTCCAATGGTAATGAAGCAACTTACTACTCAATCAAAACCATTTGGGATGTGCAGTTTGATTCAACCTACGCAGTTCCCACCGGTGGAGGCAGAATTACCAAAGACGGTGTTGAACTTAAAATTGCAGCTGATTTAAAAGATTTTTCCGATGTGGGAAATATGTCACCTGATCAGGTTACAACAAACGTTGGTAATTCAACATTGAACAGCTCTACAATTTCAAATGATGCAGCTGTTGCAAATGCAGACCACGACTATTTCCTCAGACTTGAAACCACAAATCTCTCTGCTGAAGTTGATGGTGCAACAAAATACGGCTATAACTATGAAGTTCAGATGAACCAGATGCCCATCCGTGCAAACAGCGGTATTGTTGTTGTTCAGAATGATTTTGCCATCGGCAAGCTCCCCACCGGCAACAATTACATCAGAGTTTCACATCTTCAGCTTAATGGCGGAGACAAGACATCATACAATAACGGTTCTTTCGGCTCTGTTGTTCAGGTTACGGCAGACGGTGTTGTTAAAGTACACACAACCACAACCGATATTAAAGTTAATGTCAATGAATGGCACACAGTAACTCAGGTGGTAGATTTTGACAAAAAATCAATTGATTACTATATTGATGGTGAGTATATAGGTTCGGTACAAAATGATAATATTGTTCTTCTCTGGAAGTTCCAGACATATCATCCGAAAACAGGTACCGATGAGCTCGTGTCATACTATGACAACATCAAAGTTTTCAAAGCAACAACCGATGTAGTTTCAATAGAAGCAACAGATTCAGGTGACACAAGCTTTGAAGGCGCTCCCGTAACACTTAAAACTTTCAACTTTGACGAGGATTTGGTAAAAGATGTAAAAATCTATTCTTCTACAGACGGTGTTAATTACAGTCTCTATTCTGATGAAGATGCCGTTGTTGCATATTACAAATCATACACCACATATTATAAGGCTATGGCTTTTGATGCAGACGGCAACGAAATTGGTGAAAGCAAGCCCGTTATGCTTACTACAAACAATTTAAAAGCCAACGGTATTACATATTGGAATTTTGATTTTGAAGACAACTACTCTCTCAGTCTTGGCGAAAAAGGCGGATCAATCCGTCAGAACGGCAAGGATATAACCAATCCTAACGGACTGACTTCTACAGTACACTCAGGAACTGCAGGTGTGGCAAAACTTGCTGCAGTTGACACAATTTCAGACAATAAAAACGGAACATCTCTTGTTTTGGACAATACAGGTAACCTCAATTCTCAAGTTCAGTTTAACGAACTCAGAATGGCATCCACCGATGCTATTACAGTGTGCGAATTTGATTTTGCTTACAACAAAGCACCGGAAGATTCTAACTCAATATTCCGTTTTCAAGGTGTTCCCCATGAGACAGGTACCGATAACGCTGCTTTTGAATCTGCTTCCTCGATATCTTTGTCTAAAAATGGGAAGATGTACATGAATACACTTGGGGAAAGTACCGCTATGGATGTTTCTGCTAACAAATGGTATCATATTACTTATGTAGTTAACCTTACTTCAAGGAAGGTTGAAACATATGTTGACGGTGTCCTTCTTGGTTCAGCAAACTTCAATGGTACAACGGTTGACGGTGAAGCTGCGTATTGGAAGCAGATTAAAAAATTCTCTGCCACATCCGGTACCAAAAGCACCAATGCCCTCTACTACGATAACTTCAACATTTATTCTGTAGCAGCATCCACCGATTCTGCCCTTGAAATTGACAGCATCAATTATTACATTGACGGTGAAGCCGCAGACAAAATTGCTGCAGGAAATCTCACAGCTGAAGTTGTTCTTTCAAACAACAGCGCAGCAAACAAAGGTATGCAGTGCATCGTAGCTGTATATTCCGCTCCCGGCGAACTCGGAAGAGTAACCCTCACTCCCGTAACCTTTACTGCTGATGAAGTTTCAAAGCTTTTGAACCTTAACATTGGTGAAGTAAGCGAAACCGACAGCGTTAAAATTTTCTTCTGGTCTATGGGCGAAGATACACTTACTCCCAATGGTGCAAACGGTGTTCTTGCAAACGAATAATATTAATTTTTAACGAAAAACAATTAACCATAAACAGACAGTGTAAGTATCTGTTTAAAGAGTATATTGCACTGAATCAGACAGGATAATATAGGCGAAACCCTCGGTTTCGCCTATATTTATAAAGAGATAAACTAAGGAGAATACACAAAAATGGCAAAATTAATTGAAAAACTCTGGAACTGGGGACATTTGGAGCGTTCCCACAACAAATGCACAGGACTCACCGAATGCTCCATGAGTCCCGAACAGTTTGCCGATGAATATGGCATAAGAAATTCTTTCATCGTATCATACGGCGGTAACATTCAACCTCCTTTTGATGATATGGCAAAACGTTTCTCTGTTCTTAACAACGTTAAATGGTCGGTAATCGGTGATGCAAGCTCACCGCTTCCCGAAGACCGTCTCGCCGATACAAATGCGGTTATTGATGTTGCAGGCAAATTCGACAACATCACAGGTGCGATTGTAGACGACTTCTTCTCACCAAAGAGAATGGAACGCTTCACCCCCGAAGTTCTGATGGACATCAAAAAAGCACTCAATGCAAAGGGACTTGATTTCTGGTGTGTGCTTTATGGTGATCAGCTTGATCTTGATCTCGAAAAATATATGGAATGTTTTGACGGTATTTCGTTCTGGATATGGAAATCAAAAGACATTGTTCATATGGATGAATATCTTGAAAAAGTGTTTAAACATGCAAAGGGTAAACCTGTTATGCTGGGTATGTATCTGTGGGATTATTCAGGCGATGTAAATAGACCCATTCCCGGTGAAGTGTTTGAAACACAAATCAAACGGTATTTTAATCTTCTCATGGACAAAAAGATTGAAGGTATAATCTATTGCTCCGGTACAATTGGTGATGCCGATCTTGAAACAAATAAGATTCTTAAAAAATATATTGCGGAGTTTGGAGAAAAAATAATTGAATGATTATTAGTCCGACAAAAGTTATCCGAACCTGTCTGAAGAATGTACTTTGAATAGGTTGAACGATTTTTAAATTGAAATTTGTCGGGGAGTTTGAAGATGGAATTTGCACCAGAGCGAGAGCCTCCACTGTGTAAGGGGAGGTGGCATCGAGCGTTAAGCGAAGATGACGGAGGGGTTGTAGCAAACTGCCTCAATCACTGCGTTTGTGGCGATTTAAAGTTCCCTGACA
>JAFQHQ010000139.1 GCA_017397885.1 Clostridia bacterium
CCAATATTCTGACTCGTAACACTCTTTTAAAGCTATTTGCATTTTTGATATAAAATCAGCAGTTCCGTGAGCATATTTCGATTCGTGAATATTGGCACCGATTGATGTTCCCGAACGCATAAGCTGATTTGTTAAAACACTTTCTCTTTTTGTTTCTTTTATGTCTTTGCACATATTTATAATTTCAACTGCAAAATCTTTTGATTTATAAAGCATTATGCTTTCTGCCATATCTACACATCCAATCATTTTCTTTAGCTAAATTTTGCTCTGTAGAGCAAAGCTAAATTATCTCATTTTATTCGATAGCTGAATAACTCCTTCGGAGTAGCTAAATTAAATTCGCTATTAGCTGACCGTAGGTCAATTTAGCTACGAAGTAATTTAGCGTGCGTCAGCATATTTAGCTCGCCGTCAGGCGAATTTAGCTGAATTCAACTTTGTTGAATTCATTATAGCATATATCACCACCATGCACAAGACATTTTTCTTGACAAAGAAGGATTTGCGTGCTATAATTTTTTCAAACAGGGGAGCTTGCGCAAGCAGGCTGAGAGGGAGAATATTGTTTCTCCGACCCTTAAACCTGATTTGGGTAATGCCAACGTAGGAAAAATAGTCTTGTTATTTTGGCATACCTTTGGGTATGCTTTTTTGCTGTATAGGAAATTACGCTCAAGTTCGTTCGTGAGATGCAATGTTAACGAAACTGTGTTCGCGAATTGGCTACAGGCTTAGCCTGCTTTTTTGTTTCAACAAGACTTGGTTTAAAGCTGCAGATTTGAACCGGCGCAAGCATCCCATCTCAAATTATAAAGGAGATGTTTTAATGAAAACAAAAAAACTTGTAACAACCGCAATGCTTCTGGCATTTGCACTGATTTTATCGCTCATTCAGATTATCAAACTGCCCTTTGGCGGATCAGTAACTCTTGTGTCGATGCTTCCGGTAATTCTCATCGGATATATGTACGGAATAAAATACGGACTTTGCTCGGCATTTGTATATTCAATTCTTCAAATGCTTGTTGGCTTTGGCACGGTTTCGGCGTTCTTTTTGCCCGGTGACAGTCAGATGGCATTGACAAGCGCCGTTCTCATATGCGTTATAGACTATGTTTTTGCATATTCCGTACTCGGACTCGGAGGACTTTTTAAAAACAAAATTAAAAACGACACCCTCGCCTTTTGCATTGGCGTGACGGTTTGCATATTGCTCAGATACATCATGCATATAATTTCGGGTTATATTTTCTTCGGTGCATGGGCAGAATGGTTTTTTGCCGATTCCACCGGGCTTTCGCAGATTGGCGCACTGAAAGGATTTTGCAGTTGGGTAATGTCAAACTTTGGCGGTAAATCACTTAGTCTGTTCTATTCGGTGATATATAACGGTTCATACATGCTTCCCGAGCTTATTATCACTCTGCTTGTATCTCCCGTAGTAACAAGAATACTGAAAAAAGCGAATATAATGTGATTTTTGAAAAAACAGAGCTGTCTCAAACGGGGCAGTTCTGTTTTTTATGATATTGTGAATTTAAATTGGAGTTTAGCGGGCTGACAACAAACTGAGCTAAATCGAAAGCCGCCCCTGCCTAAGGGGAGGTGGATTTGCCGTTAGGCAAAGACGGAGGGGTACAAAACGCAGAAATATCAATACTTTCATCAATACCCCTCAGTCAGTTTCGCTACGCTCACTGCCAGCTCCCCTTAGGCAGGGGAGCCTTTCGTCCTTGTGTTAAACAGAGCGACAAACTCCAATTTATTGTTCTGTTTGATACGGCGTGCCGAGGTCGTCACGCCCTACGAAGTCCTTGTGTTAAACAACTCGATAAACTCCCACTTAAAATCCTAATCCCTATTTACTAATCCCTATTCCCTATGTGGATAAAACAAAAACAAACCCGCCTAAAGACGAGTTTGTCCGATAAATAAAATATATTAAACTGTTATTTACAGTTGCAGTTACATTCACTGCCGTCTTTTTTTGATGCACAGCAATTTCCGCCGGAGGGACAGCCAACGCATTTTACTCCGCGTTTTTTTGCTCTTATGATGTAGGCAAGCGCCAGCCCCACAACGACAACAATTGCCGCAACAGCGATAATATCTGTCATAAAAAAATCTCCTTAAGCTTTCACTTTTGATTTTCCGCCAAGCTTATATTGACTGTCAATGTTTTTATTTGCTTTGATGATGAGACCAACAACAATTGCAATCATTGCACCCACTGCAATGAGACCGGGAACAAAACCGTCACCCACATTGCCGGTTGTAATGAGCGTACCAATCTGATACACAAGATATGCAATGATGTAGCCTGTTGCAAGCTGAAGTGCAATTCCGCCAAGCATCCATTTTTTGTCTTTAATTTCAGAGTTCATGGCACCTATTGCGGCAAAGCAAGGAGGTGAGAAAAGGTTAAACATGAGGCAAGCAAGTGCTGCCGGTGCAGTGAGACCGAGAGCTCCTGCAACGCCTGCAGCTCCGCCTTCAACCATGGCAAGTTCTTCGGTGTTTATGAAGTTTGAAATTGCATATACCGAAGCGATTGTACCAACAACGTTTTCTTTTGCAATGAAGCCGGTTACAGCAGCTGCAGCCATCTGCCACACGCCAAATCCAAGAGGAACGAGAAGAACTGCAACAGGACCGCCGATTGATGCAAGAATTGATTCATCGGCATTTTCGACAGGTTCAAAGCTCCAGTTGAAGCCCTGCATAATTGTAACCAAGGCATTGCATACAAGAATGATTGTTCCTGCTTTTACAATGTATGCCCAACCTCTGCCGCACATTGACTTTGTTGCTCTCCAAAGGCTTGGAATCTTGTATTCGGGGAGTTCCATGATGAAAAACGATTTTCTTGATTTGTGTCCTGCAATTTTGTTAACAAGAAGCGCACCAAGGAAAATGAGGATTATACCAACAAAATACATTGATGTTCCAACCCAGGCATTGTCACTGAAAAATGCACCTGCAAAAAGAGCAATAACGGGAAGCTTTGCACCGCAAGGCATGAAAGGTGCGAGCATTGCTGTTGCTCTGCGTTCTCTTTCGTTGCGGATGGTGCGACATGCCATGATGCCGGGGATTGCACAGCCTGTGCCGATGACAAAGGGAATTACCGATTTTCCGCTGAGACCAACCTTTTTGAAAATGGGGTCGAGAACAATTGTGGCACGAGCCATGTAGCCACAGTCTTCAAGAAGGGCAATGATGAAATACATCACCATTACAAGGGGCAAAAATCCCACAACAGCACTTACACCACCAACAATACCGTCTACAACAATTGTCTGCAAAATGGGGCTTGCATTTGTCATCCATCCGGCAACTGCTTCGCCAAATTTATCGATAACCGGGCAAAGAACTTCCTCTGCAAGCCAGGGACCCAGCCATGACTGCGAAACCCAGAATACAAACCACATAACGACTGCAAAAATGGGAAGACCAACCCATTTGTTGGTGAGAATTGCATCTATTTTATCCTGTGAATTTTTTTTGTTTGTATGTACCTTTCGGGTTTCAACATCTTTTACGATTGCATTTACAAATTCAAAACGCTTTCTGTCGGCTTCCTCAACAGACTTTTTATCGGAAAGGTCAATGTCAGATTGAACATAGGGGGCTTTTTGTCCTTTGCCCACCTGCTCCGTTGCCACCTTTACAACCTCCGCAAGACCTTTATCGGAAGAAGATGTTGAAACTGTTTCAATAACAGGACAACCAAGCTTTTGTGAAAGCTGACCGGCATTTATTGTATTTTCTTTTTTTGCATTTATGTCACTTTTGTTGAGTGCTACAACAACCGGAATGCCAAGCTCCAAAAGCTGTGTGGTAAAAAACAGACTTCGGCTAAGATTGGTGGCATCAACAATGTTGATGATAACATCGGGATTTTCGTTTTTAACATAACTGCTTGTTATGCTTTCTTCCGATGTGAAGGGTGACATTGAATATGCACCGGGAAGGTCAACTGCAATCAGTTCTTCATGCCCGTTTGCGAAAGCCTTTTTTATGTTGCTTTCTTTTTTATCAACGGTAACCCCTGCCCAGTTGCCAACCTTTTCGTTGCGTCCGGTGAGAGCATTGAACATGGTTGTTTTTCCGCTGTTTGGATTGCCCGTTAAAGCAATTCTCATTATAATTCCTCCCTTTTGTAACTTATTAATTACATTTATTGCCTTCGTGGTTAGACCGGGCTAACTCAAAAGGGAAATATATGCAACCACAGCATAAGCCATGGTCGCTTACATATCAAAATAATATTAACCTACAATTATTGCTTCTGCAAGCTCGTTGTCAATGTTATATCTGCCGTCTTTGATTGACACAATACATCCGCCTTTGAGATGAGAAATAACGGTGATTGCCTCACCGCTGTAACAACCGAGAGAAAACAAGAATGCATCAAGTTCTTCGTCATCGGTGTCAATCTTTTTGATGATATATTCTTTTTCTTCAATAGCATCGGTAAGTTTCATGGCGAACCCTCAACAATCATATTTGATTAGACTTAACTAATCATCTTGGTTAGTTTAGCATAACTAACCATTTTTGTCAATACCCAAATGCAAAAAAAACCACATTTGTCATATATTATTACTTCTGCATTATTATATGCCGGAATAATTGTAAAATATGACAAATGTGATTTTTGAATTTATAGCATCAAACCACAAACCAGATTAACTGCACTACACACTGCAATCCCAAAAAGCGTCGGCAGTGCAAACGCCAGAAAAGTCCATTTCATACTTCCCGTTTCTTTTTTCACGGTTAAAAGCGATGTGGCACATGGCCAGTGCATAATAAAAAACAAAATTGCGCATATGCCGGTTGTCAGCGTCCATCCGTTTGATGCAAGATGCGACGCAGTGTATGCAACTGTTGCGTCTGCCACAAGCACAGCACCGGGACTGTAGAGCATAAGAGCAATGGGAAGCACCGTTTCATTTGCCGCAAAACCAAGCAAAAAAGCCGTAAGCATTACACCATCCATTCCCATGAGATTTCCGAGAGGCTCTAAAAATGAAATGATGTATGATACAAGCGCATCATCCCCCACCCTTACATTTGAAACAAGCCACAATATGATTCCCGACGGAAAAGATACAATTACGGCACGGTATAAAACTTTTAGTGTTCGGTTGAAAATTGAACTAACCAAAATATGCCCAAATTGAGGTTTTCTGAACCTGGGCAGTTCAATGGCAAATGATGACGGTATTCCCTTTAAAACTGTGTGTGAAAGGATGTATGATGCAACCATTGACACAATCACTCCAAAGCCGACAAACAAAATAAGCCACAGCGCACCCTCAATTTCACTTTTTCCCGAAGCAAGAAAAACCGATATGAGACAAATAAGTGCAGGGAAACGTCCGTTGCACGGGATAAATGCATTGGTCAGAATTGCAATTAATCTTTCGCGCGGTGAATCAATTATGCGTGCTCCCGTTATTCCCACAGCATTGCATCCAAAACCCATGCAAGTTGTCAGAGCCTGTTTTCCGCAAGCTCGGCATTTTTTGAAAGCTCTGTCAAGATTAAAGGCAACACGAGGAAGATAACCCACATCTTCGAGAATAGTAAAAAGCGGGAAGAAAATTGCCATTGGCGGGAGCATAACAGACACCACCCATGCAAGAACTCTGTAACCGCCGAAAATAAGCATATTCCTAAAAAAAGACGGCATTCCAAGATTTTGTGTCCACGAGACCAAATGTTTTTCAAAAGAAAACAAAAGCCGTGACAGGGGCTCACAAATATAGTTGCTTCCTTTGAGAGTTATGTAAAATACAATGCCGAGCATTAATGCCATGAGTGCAAATCCGGTTATTTTGCCGGTGAGAATTTTATCTGCAAAAAGTTCACGCTTTGAAAAACCGCTACTTTTGGTTTTAACACAGGTTTTGAAAATTCTTTGGGCACACCCCGCAACTCCAAGTGCAATTTTTTTGCGTACATCTTCTTTATTAATGCCTACAGAGTGCAAATAATTCATTGCTTTGGCTTGTGCCGAACATAGCTTCATAAGCCCAAGCTTGCTTTCAGAACCGGTTTGCATCATGAGCCGATGGAATCCCATATCATTTTCAAGAATTCTCAAAGCCGCATAACGTGGATTTATGTCCAAATGATCATTTTTTAAAACAGGCAAAATGATATCTATTGCTTTTTCAATATGTTTACCGTATGAGATTTTGAGCGGTTTTTTGACTTTTTCTTCCATCGCTCTCTTAACAAGATCATCCAATCCGCGTTTTTTACGGGCATTAATGCGTACAACAGGCACTTTTAAAATTTTTTCGAGCTGTTCAAAATCAATTTGAATATTTTTCTTTTCGGCTTCATCGACAAAATTGACGGCAACAACCACGTTTGATGCCGCTTCGCAAACCTGCAAAACCAAGTTAAGATTTCGTTCGAGACAATGAGCATCACACACAACTGTAACACACGATTTTTTGCATCGGCAAATTGCTTCCCGAGCAATGGATTCTTCATTGCTTCGCTCTTTAAGAGAATAGCAACCCGGAATGTCCTCAATATAAATCTTTCTGTTGTCATACAAATATGTACCGGAGGCACAATCAACCGTTTTTCCGCTCCAGTTTCCGGTGTGTTGTCTGAGACCGGTGAGAGCATTAAATAGTGTGCTTTTCCCAACGTTGGGATTTCCGGCTAAAATTATGTTCATAAAATCACCCCAATGTAGCCTCACAACAGTTTTTAATGTTGATTACAAAGGCTAATCTTTGTATTATTCATAATATGCAATTGATTTTTTAATGTGAAAACAATATTTTCTGACGAATAATGACGAAAAAATTGATATATTTTACATATTGAAAATCTTTTGTTAATATGTTAAAATACTTTATGATATAATTTACTGAAGATAAGAAAAGAGTGATTAGGTATATGAATGATACAAATTCAACTGTAGATGTTGTTGAAAAATCACCTCAGAAAACTGTATCTGATGCCAAAACAGAAAAAAAATACAAATATAAATTTATTGCACTTTCGCTTCTTTACACACTTGCAATTGCCCTTTTTATGGTTGGTTTTTTTGTTAACAGCAACAAGCTTGAACAACTTTTGTATTATATAAGAGTTCCGCTGACGGACGGTAGTTCTCAGGCTATTGTGAATTGTGTATACATCGGAATACCGGTTATTGTTGTTATGCTTATTCTGACAAACCTGATTCCGAGAAAAGTGCTTAAACACAGAGAAAAAATCAAGGCATTTTCGGCAAAAAGAAAATTTGGATTCCCGGTTAAGCAAATGAAATTCCTCTACAATCACGGATATTTTTTGTCGATAACTGCAATTTTGCTTGCAATTGTATTTTTGGGACATCAGACAAGTGCATGGGAATATATTTCCGGAATGTTCCGGACAACAAAAATCTACGAAGAAAACTATGTTGCACCTCAGGATCAGACATATGTCTTTCCGAAAGAAAAGAAAAACCTTGTTTATGTTTTTCTCGAATCAATGGAAAGCTCATTTGCTTCCGTTGAAGAGGGCGGCATGATGGAAGAAAACTATATTCCAAATCTCACCGCTCTTGCCAAAGAAAACATTAGCTTTTCGGATAACGAACAGCTGGGCGGAGCACGGTCAATCAACGGAACCTACTGGACAGTTGCTGCCATGGTTTCACAAACTTCGGGAGTTCCGCTTACCATACCGATTTCGAAGTCAAACTTCGGAAAAGATGACACTTTTTTGCCGGGTGTATACTCTTTGGGACAAATTCTTGAAAAAGCAGGCTATTCGCAAACCATAATGATGGGTTCAAAAGCTTCTTTTGCAAAACGTAAACATTACTTTGAAGAACACGGCAACTACAAAATCTTTGATTATTACACCGCTACAGGTCAGGAAGAGTGGGATTATGAGTTGAAAAATCCCCTTCCCGAGGACTACTATGTATGGTGGGGATATGAAGATTTCAGGCTTTTTGAATATGCGAAAGATGAAATAGAACATCTTGCAAAACAAGACAAACCTTTCAACGTGAGCATGATTACCGTTGATACACATTTTTATGACGGTTACAAATGCGAATATTGCAAAGATGATTTTGACAATCAGTATGCCAATGTTATAAGTTGCTCGGACAGACAGGTAGCCGACTTTGTAAACTGGATACAATCGCATCCAAACCCCGAAATTTCCGAAGACACTGTTATTGTGCTTACGGGTGATCACATTACCATGGATCATTCATATTTTGATTCGATTGATGACGATATTGCCAAACGTGGCAGAAGAATTTACAATTGTTTCATAAACACCGGTCTTGACAGCAAGCACACAAAAAACAGAACCTTCACATCTCTTGATATGTTCCCCACAACCCTTGCCGCTATCGGTGTAGAATGGGGAAACAATCAGCTCGGACTTGGAGTAAATCTGTTTTCCGGTCAGCCTACCCTAAGTGAAAAATTCGGTTTCAACGAGTTTTCATATCAGCTGGCATCAAGTTCTGATTTTTACAATGAATATATCATGGACAAAAACTATCAGAAATATTCGCCGGCGCTTGACGAATATGACAACGGAACAGGACCTTATGATGATTCACAAAAAGGAAAGGAAATCACTGAAGAACAGCGTAAGAAAAGCTCGGATGCACTGAAAACCGGACAAGAAGTTTTTGCGGAATCAGCTTTACAAAGCGAATAAAAGCCTGTAACAAACTTCATTTTAAATATAAAACCACCTAAGCCGAATCAGCCGGAAAAATCAACGGTTAATTCGGCTTTGTTTAAAATACAGGAGGTAATATGCAGTATATAATTTCTTTTCTCGAAGGAATAATAACTTTTATTTCACCATGTCTGCTTCCCATGATACCAATATATGTGACATATTTCGTCGGTACAAATGAAACAAATCCGAAAAAAACCCTCAAGTGTTCTCTTGGGTTTGTACTTGGGTTCACCATTATGTTTGTACTCATGGGAGCACTTGCGGGAACCCTCGGTGCATTTCTCATTGAATATAAAAAGTGGGTTAACATTGTTCTCGGGCTTGTTGTCATCTTTTTCGGTCTGAACTATATTGGCGTTTTCAACCTTAACCTGTTTCGCCGATCTGTCAAAAACGTAAACACCCAAAATCTCGGATTTTTCTCATCCATGGTTTTCGGCATTGTTTTTTCTGTAGGATGGACTCCATGTGTGGGAGCGTTTTTGGGTTCAGCTCTGATGCTTGCCTCCTTGCAGGGAAGCATGATGCAGGGAACTGTTATGCTGATTTGCTATTCTTTGGGGCTTGGAATCCCCTTTGTTTTGAGTGCCGTATTAATAAACAAGCTCAAATCAACTTTTGATTTTATAAAAAGAAACTACAAAATAATAAATACTGTGTGCGGATGTCTGCTTATTGTCATTGGATTAATGATGGCTGTTGGCTTGTTCGGCAAATGGCTTTCGGCACTTGCATAAAAATGAGGTGATAATGTGGGAAACAACGAAAACAAACAAAAATCAAAAGAAAACAGCAACACAAAAACTCTTTTCCTGATTGTGGGTTTGATTGTCATTATTGCAGGAGCGTATTTTTTGTATAACAATTTGGCTGATAACTACAAAAATAATTCGCTTGTTGAATATGACAGTCATCATGAAACTGCAGAAAACCCCGACACAGATAAAAACCACTCTTCAAACACCGACACTGCTACCACAAGCAACGAGAAAGGCAAATATGAACCTGCACCCGATTTTACCGTGTATGATGCGGACGGAAACACCGTTAAGCTCTCAGATTTTAAAGGAACTCCCGTTGTGGTAAACTTTTGGGCAAGTTGGTGCGGACCGTGCAAATCGGAAATGCCTGATTTTGAATCTGCATATCAAAAATACGGAAACGAAATTTGTTTTCTCATTGTAAACATGACCGACGGTAGTCGTGAAACCGTTGAAAATGCCTCTGCTTATATAAACGAAAAAGGATACACGTTCCCTGTCTTTTTTGACTCTGACATGAGTGCGGCATATGCCTACACCGTTTCATCAATACCGGCTTCATATTTCATTGACAAAGACGGAAACCTCGTTGCCGGAGCAAGAGGAGCAGTGAATTTTGAAACAATTGAAAACGGAATCGAAATGATTCGATGAAAAACAATCATAAATTCCTATATGGCAAAAAAACCGTAACAATCAACACATAATTGCTGATTGTTACGGTTTTTGTTATGATTGAGAATTTACAAGATATTCGCTTGTAGGCGCAATGCCTATCACACCTTGCAGAAGTGATAAAACCATTTTATTTTTTATCAAAAATGCCTTTCATTTTGTCGAGAAAGGATTTTCTTTGCTTGAAATTTGTTTCACCGCAAGCCTCGCCAAAGCTCTGAACAATATCTTTTTGCTGTGAGGAGAGGTTCTTCGGAACTTCCACGGTGAATTTGATGAGCATATCCCCTCTTTGACCACTGTGAACATGAGGAATACCCTTACCCTTTAAGCGAACAACAGTTTCAGGCTGAGTTCCTTCGGGCACAGAGTAGGTCATTTTGCCAAGTTCATATTTCTTTTCGGCATCGAGAATGGGAATCTCAATGTCAGCACCAAGGGTTGCCTGGACAAAGGTTATTGGTACACTAAGGTGAACATCATATCCGGAACGAGTGAAAATTTCATGACGTTTTATGGAAACTGTAACAAGCAAATCACCTGCGGGACCTCCGTTGGAGCCTGCATTACCAAGTCCATGATAGCTGACTGTTTCACCGGAATTGATACCTGCCGGAATGTCAACCTCAATGTTTTTGGGTTTTTTTACTTTGCCCTTCCCATTGCAACGTGAACATGGATTCTTAATATAACTACCTGTTCCGCGACACTGACCGCAGACCTGGGTGTTTATCATTTGACCGAACATAGTGTTTTGAACACTCTTAACCTGACCTGTACCGTTACAATTTGCACATGTCTGTTTGTCGGAAGGTGTTTTGGCACCGCTTCCCTTACATTCTTCACAATTGTCAATCACATAAATTTTAACTGTTTTTTTCACGCCAAAAGCGGCTTCTTCAAAAGAAAGAAGAATACTTTCCTCAATGTCGGAGCCTCGTCTCGGACCGTTTGCGTTTCTGCGTCTTGATGAAGAACCGAAGCCTCCTCCGAATACAGAACTGAAAATATCCCCGATATCTCCAAAATCGAATCCGCCAAAGCCGCCGTATCCTCCCCCGCCGCCGGCGCCACCGCCATAGCTTGGGTCAACTCCTGCAAAGCCAAACTGGTCATATCTTGCCCTTTTTTCAGAATCGCTGAGAACTTCATATGCCTCACCGATTTCCTTAAACTTGACTTCGGCATCCTTATCACCCGGGTTAACATCCGGATGATATTGTTTTGCGAGCTTTCGGTAAGCACGTTTTATATCGCTGTCTGAAGCACCCTTCTGAACTCCGAGCACTTCATAATAATCTCTTTTATCTGCCATAATCTCACCTTTGAATGACAAAAATCATCATTTGTTGTCGTCATCAACTACAGTGTAATCACCGTCATATGTGCCGCCCTGACCTGCCTGACCTGCCTGACCGCCCATGTTATTCGGGTCAAAGCCTTCAGCACCGGGAGCACCCTGCGGGTTTGCCTGTTGATAAATCTTTGCAGACACTTCATAAAATTTCTGCTGAAGAGCATCACTTGCTGTTTTAATTGCTTCGGTGTCGGTGCCTTCGAGAGCTTTTTTAACATCTGCAATTTTTGCTTCAATGTCGCTCTTGTCAGCAGCTTCAAGTTTGTCACCAAGATCGGTCATTGCTTTTTCACACTGATAGCAAAGTGAATCAGCGTTGTTTCTTGTGTCAATTTCTTCTTTACGTTTTTTATCTTCTTCAGCGAACTGTTCTGCTTCTTTAACAGCTTTATCAATATCTTCATCAGAAAGATTTGTGCTTGCTGTGATTGTAATATCCTGAACATTACCTGTAGCAAGGTCTTTGGCAGAAACATTAACAATACCGTTGGCATCAATGTCAAAACTTACTTCAATCTGCGGAACACCTCTGGGAGCAGGAGCAATGCCTGTAAGGCTGAACTTTCCGAGAGATTTGTTGTAGGCAGCCATTTCTCTTTCACCCTGAAGAATGTGGACTTCTACCGATGTCTGATTATCGGCAGCTGTGGAGAACACCTGAGTTTTCTTTACGGGAATTGTTGTGTTTCTTTCGATGAGCTTTGTGCAAACGCCACCAAGAGTTTCGATACCAAGCGAAAGAGGAGTAACATCGAGAAGAACAACATCTTTTACATCGCCTGCAAGCACACCACCCTGAATTGCGGCGCCCATAGCAACACATTCGTCGGGGTTGATACCTTTGTGGGGTTCTTTTCCGATGAAGTTTTTAACTGCTTCCTGAACAGCAGGAATTCTTGATGAACCGCCAACGAGAAGAACCTTGTCGATGTCGGATGAAGAAAGACCGGCATCGGCCATAGCTTTTCTTGTGGGTTCCATTGTCTGTTCAACAAGATCGGCAGTAAGTTCATCAAACTTGCTTCTTGTGAGTGTGATATCAAGGTGTTTGGGACCTGTTGCATCAGCTGTTATAAATGGGAGGTTGATGTTTGAAGTTGTAACACCGGAAAGCTCGATTTTAGCTTTTTCGGCAGCTTCTTTAAGACGCTGCATAGCCATTTTGTCGGCTGAAAGGTCAATGCCGTTTTCTTTTTTGAATTCTGAAACAAGATAATTCATAATCTTGTCGTCAAAGTCGTCACCACCAAGGCGTGTGTTACCGTTTGTTGCAAGAACCTCAAATACACCGTCTGCAATTTCAAGAATTGATACGTCAAATGTACCGCCACCAAGGTCATATACCATGATTTTTTGTTCATCATCTTTGTCCATGCCATATGCAAGAGCTGCGGCTGTGGGCTCATTGATGATACGAAGAACTTCAAGACCTGCAATTTTGCCGGCATCCTTTGTTGCCTGGCGCTGTGAGTCGCTGAAATATGCAGGAACTGTGATTACTGCCTGAGAAACCGTTTCTCCGAGATAGCTTTCGGCATCGGCTTTGAGCTTTGAAAGCACCATTGCAGAAATTTCCTGAGGTGTGTATTTTTTGTCGTCAATATTAACTTTTCTGTCGGAGCCCATGTCTCTTTTTATTGAGATAATTGTTTTGTCGGGGTTTGTGATTGCCTGTCTTTTAGCAACCTGACCGATGAGTCTTTCACCGTTTTTGGTAAATGCAACAACCGACGGAGTTGTTCTTGCGCCCTCTGCGTTAGCAATAACAACAGGTTCGCCGCCTTCCATAACCGATACACAAGAGTTTGTTGTACCAAGGTCAATACCAATAATTTTTGCCATTTTTTATTCCTCCAATAATTATATATTATATTAGTTTGCTACCTTAACCATGCTGTATCTTATTACTTTGTCACGGTAGGTGTATCCTTTTTGAAATTCTTCGACAATGACATTTTCACCGTATTCTTCATCATCGATGTGCATAACGGCATTGTGAAGATTGGGGTCAAATTCAGAGTCTTTTGTTTCAATTGTTTTTACACCGAGCTTTGTGAAAATATCCCGTGTCTGAGTGTAAATCATTTCAAAGCCTTTGAAGAATTCGGATTCCTTTGCATCGTCACCGAAGGATGCAAGCGCTCTTTCGAAGTTATCGAGTACAGGCAAAAGCTCGGTCACGGTGTCACCAACGCTGTCGGTGTAAATGGCTTCTTTTTCTTTTTGAGTTCTTTTTTTGAAATTATCATATTCAGCCATAACACGAAGGTATTTATCATTCAGCTCCGAAATCTCTTTTTCGAGGGCTTCAACCTTTGCATCTGCCTCTTTTTGCTTTTTGGTCTTTTTATCTTCCTGAGGCTCTTTTTTTGCCTTTGATGGCTTTTTCTTTGTTTCTTCTGTTGTTTCTTCTGTTGTTTCTTCGGGTGATTTGTCTTTATTCTTAATCAAAGTCATTCTTCCTTTCATCCGGATTTGCCGTAACTTCATTTATGCACGATGTAAGATAATCAAGAGTTGAAATAACCTTTGCATAATCCATTCGGGTGGGACCGATAATGGCAAGTTTACCCTTCAGTCCGCCGCCAAGAGAATAGTTTGAAACTACGAGGCTTATATCTTTATTTTCCAAAACAGGATTTTCGTTGCCTATTATAACCGACGTTGAATCGCCCGTCTGGGAAAGCAGAGATTTTATGATTTTGCTGTTGTCCTTTTTGATAAAATTCAAAAAGTCCTTTGTACGATCGATGCTGTTGAACTCGGGATGTTTAAATATGTTTGTTGTACCGCTCATGACAACATCCACATTTTCGACTTCGTTTGAAAGATCAGTCAGAAATTCAAACACCGCATCAATGAGTTCTTCATCAACAGGAATGAGATTTTTTTCGTTTGAAAGCACCTCCGGAGTAAACTCGCCCGTGTCACAGCCTGCAAAGCGATAGCTGAGATAATTTGACAGTTTTTCCAAAACAGCAGGTTCGAAAATTTTTGATGTGCGTATGGTTCTGTTCTTAACTGCACCGGTGTTTGTTATCACAAGTGCAACAAAACTGCGCTCATCAACGGGAACAAGCTTTATGTTGCTTACGGTTATGCCTGTTGCCGAGGGGGTTGTGTAGATTGCTGTGTAATCGGTAAGCACGCTCATAATGTCTGAAATACTGTCGATTACACGGCGAAGCTCCAGGTACTTTGTGCGAAGAGCCGAGGTAATCTGATTGATTTCGGTAACACTGAGGCTATATTCATTCATGAGCTGATCCACATATACCCTGTAGCCAAGATATGAGGGAACTCTTCCTGCGGATGTATGAGGCTTTTCAAGATAACCCGCCTCTTCCAGAGCCGCCATCTCATTTCGAATTGTGGCGGAGCTGACACCCAAATCGTGATTTTTGAGTATGTGGGATGAACCGACAGGTTCTGCAGATGCGATGTAGTCATCTATGATTGCCTGCAAAATTTTCTTTTTTCTGTCACTTAATTCCATTATTTCATCTCCATTAGCACTCCAATCTTCCGAGTGCTAAATATAAGATACCATTATTTGTCGTATTTGTCAATAGAAAGCTTTAAATTTATTAAAATTTAACAATCACACGAAATCACTGAGCACATAGTTTGATATATAGTATGCCTTGGGTGCTAAAATATATCTGTCCCCCTCATCTAAAAGCATGCCGTTTGAAGTGTGTTTTCGGATAGCTTTCGGAAAAACTTTTTCTATTGATATGCCAAATCGTTTTTCAAATTCTTCTTTCGAGGCACCTGCCTGTGTTAGTCTGAGCGAAAGAAACATAAATTCGCTCATGGCATCTTCATTTGACAATTCATAGCTTTCATCATTTTTAAAGTTTTTCATATAATCTTCAATATCAGCACAGTGAGTGAAACGATTTGAACCAAGCTTTGAGGCAGCTGCCGCTCCAAGACCCACATAATCATCACCAAGCCAGTATTTTATGTTGTGACGGGATTCAAAGCCTTTTTTTGCAAAATTTGAGAGTTCATATTGACTATAGCCCGCCTCTTTTAGAGTGTTGCAAATAAAAGCATACATATCGGCATATTCATCATCGCCTTTTTCTGTTATCTCGCCTCTCTCAAGCATCTGTTCAAAAGGAGTGCCTTCTTCGATTTTAAGACCGTAACAGGAAATGTGCTCGGGTGCAAGGTTTAGCAATTGAGAAGCAGAACTGCTCAATGACAGCATATTCTGCCCGGGAATGGCATACATCAAATCAAGACTGATGTTTTCAAAGCCTGCATTTCTCAATAGTTCATAGCAGTTTTTGGTGTCATCGGCTGTGTGAATTCTGCCGAGAAGCGAAAGCTCTTTGTCGCAAAAGCTTTGAGCACCCAGACTCACACGATTGAATCCGATGGTTTTAAAATCTTTTGCTTTTTCTTTTGTAACAGTGCCGGGGTTTGCCTCAATTGTGATTTCCGCATTTGGGGAAATATCAAAATTTCCAATAATCGCATTCAACACTTTTTCAAGTTGTGCGCAATTCAGAATACTTGGTGTTCCTCCGCCAAAATAAATTGTATCGGCAGATATTTTTTTGTCACAATAGCTTTCTGTCTCACGGACAAGTGCATCACAGTAAGTATATGCCCGGGAAAGCATTGACGGATACGAACAAAAATCGCAATAATTGCATTTTTGCAGGCAAAACGGAATGTGAACATATATTCCGGTCATTATTTCACCCTCTATATATGGTATAGTTTTATATTAACAATGCGGAGTCTGCCCACGGCAAACTCCGCAACTATATTATCTTTGTAACCGTAATAGTCGGTCTCTCGGAAAGATTATTTAAAAAGTAAATTGAACGCATTATCATAGAGAATCTTTTCGTTTTCGTCATCGGTGAGACCAAGTTTTAAAAAGTTTTCTATACCCTCGGAGTGGCGCTCTATGGGATAATCGGTTCCAAAGAGAATTTTTTCGCATCCGTGGCGGCGTATGATTGACTTTGACCGTTCGGGCGAGAGCTTTCGGTCAGTGCTGGAGCAATCCATGTAGATGTCTTTACCAATCAGATATTCCTCTGCCTGATCCCATTTGAGATGTCCTCCAAGGTGCGCACCAATGACAATGAGCCCCGGAAAATCGGCAAGAATTTTGAGAAGTCTCACAGCCGATGAATAATCATATTTTTCGTCACCCATGTGAAAAAGAATAGGAAGCTTCTTGTCTCTTATTATTTCATATGCAGGATACATTCTACGGTCATCTATGTTAAAAAACTGAAAATCAGGGTGGAGTTTTATGCCTTTTAGCCCAAGAGAAATTATGCGGTTTATCTCTTTTTCGAACTCCGTATATTCCGGATGAAGAGTTCCAAACCCTGCAATCTGACCGCAAAGGTGCGATGCGGTGGCTGTGTTTACGTCTTCAACCTGCGATGCCTTTAGAGCCGATGAATGAATAACAAACTTTTCGACACCTGCCTCGTTTGCACTTTGCTTCAAATCTTCAATTGTACCTTTGCCATGCATATCATAGGAATAATATGAACCCACATGCTCAACAGCTCTTGATGCAAGCTTGTCGGGCCATATGTGAGTGTGGACATCTATAACTTTGTAACTCACAAAAATCACCTTGAATGTTTTTTCTTTATTATAATTTACAAAGCCTCAAAATTCAACGACTTTATGAAGATTTTATGAAAATTGCATATTTTGAATATGCATAAAACCTCGTATCAAGTTAGTATGACAACACTAAAGGTGATTGTTAAAGCTATTGTTGTTTAAACATTTTCCCTTTTGAAAAAATTTTCAAAAGAATAACACCTGCCACAATGTTTGCAAGAGCCTGAATTGAATTTTGGATAATATTTGCAAGCGAGGCTTCAAAACCATATAGAAAAAGCCCTTCAAATATGTAGTACAGAGCAACCATAACAAGCTCTGCAACAACCGAAATCAAAACGAGTAAAAACATGTTTGGTTTGCTTTTGCATATGTACTTAAATCCTGCATATGCAGTGAGTGCAACAAGAGCTTTTATGACGAAAGTAGCCGGAGCATAGCTCGCAAAACCCGACAACACATCGGCAATTGCAGAACCTATTGCGGCAGATGCCGCAGCGCAAAGCGGAGAGAGAAGCCACCCTGCCAAAAGAATTATGCAGTCGCCCATGTTAAGATATCCGCCAATGGGCGACGGGATTCGGATTATCATTGTTGCAATGCATACCAGTGCCGCAAAAAGAGCC
>JAFQHQ010000140.1 GCA_017397885.1 Clostridia bacterium
ATTTCCGACCCGTGCGAGTCGATTTTTCCGACCCGACCGAGTCGGAGTTTCCGACCCGATTGATGTATATGACAGACGGACATCCGGGCATCAGCGATGTTCTTTTAATCAGCCCGAAAGATGTCAGTTCTTTAAAAAGTTTGATCGTTTTATCTCTCCCTATACAGAGATCATTTGCCATATCCTCAACCGTATAATAAATAAACGCCCTTCCGCTGTTGTCAAGCCAACCGTTCTTCTCTGACAGATCCATCCTGTCAAGAAGTAGAGTGTACATCAGCTTCGACTCAAGCGAAAGAGGTTTGTATTTGTCATTAACAAGCAATTGTCTGGGTAATCTAAAAAAAGATTCACCGGGTGTGGTTTGATTCATTTTTCACCTCCTTTTTGCTACACTTATAATTATATAGAACAAATGTTCTTTTGTCAATAGTTATCGCAAAAGGTTTATGAATTGTTTACAAACAGGAAACAAGCTGTGCCGATATCCCATTGTCGGATGTCCTGAATTTACAATATTTGCCATCGGAATATGACTTGATAATCAATTATTGATGTGCAATTGATTCTGTTGGTTGGTCGGACACACCGACTCACGGTTGTCATCCTGAGCCGCAGGCGAAGGATCTTTTGTTTTTGTTTAAAGATTCCTCGCTATGCTCAGAATGACCCGATGGGTTCTGTGGTTGCAGTTGCCGGGCGGCAGGGTGAGTTGAATTGTGTGCAGGTGTGCAAAAACACCACAGATATTGTATAAAAAGGGCAAAATTCGTATACCTTTATATATATGTGTAAATCCGTGATATAAAAATGCAGGAATACAACGGAATATTGCGGCATATTCTGTACAGAATAGAAAATGACGTAAAAATCGGTTAAAAAACGTTATTTTTCAACGGTTCGAGGGCATTTTTATGCTTATTATTATTCTGAATCACAATAAAAAAGCGGGATATAGTGTTATTAAGGAATTATAAACGGCAGAAAATTCTATATTTCAGCATTAAAAATACCGAAAAAATCCGTGTTCCGGAGCAGGGAAAAACGTATTGATTTACGGCGTAAAAAAATACGGTTTTTCAATCGCTGAAAAAGAGAAAAATCAAAATGAAGCAAAAATGGCAAAAATGGTAAAAAAAGTAATACTTTTACTTTTTTTGTCAAAGAAAAGGTGCAAAATCCGCATTTTTGAACTTCTTTACTTTTGCACAAAAATTTTTTCTTTTTTTTCATTCCAACGACACAAAAAAACTTCTGTTATTCCAAAATGGCATTATTAAAAATTTTTAAGTTGTGCAAAATGCACAAAAAATGATTTCAAAAAAATTTGACAAAGATAAAAATAAACAATATAATGACACTCGCTTCATTTTAGGCGTGAATTCAGATGGAAAAAAGCGAAAAATCGGTGCCCCGACAAGGAGTATTTCTGATGGAAATTAAGGCTTTTAAAAAACTGAATAATCTGATAAAAAACGGCACTTTTGTATCGTGGAAGAAGTCCTTGGTTGCGGTTTTCATCGTTGTGACCTTCTGCGCATCGCTGACTCTTACGTTTACCTGCCTTGCGGCGACCGTTTATAACGTCGGTGTTGCAGGTTCGGGTGATGTTACGCGTGTTCACACGTTTGACAATGATCCCGTCAGCATCGTTGAGTCAGTCGGTATTGATATGAGCGAAGAGGATCTCATTGCGGTTACTTCCGTAAACGGCGGTGACAACAGCAACGTTACCGTTTACAGGGACGGCCACACCACGGTTACCGTTGACGGTGCGGAACAGCTTGTTGAAACATCGGGTACCGTTGAAAAGACTATTGCCGATGCAGGAATAGTTCTGTATCCCGATGATGATATCAACGTAAATCTCCATGCAATCGCATATGACGGTATGGAGATAGAGATTGACCGTGCATATACGGTTTATGTTGAGGCAGACGGCAGGACTTATGATTATGTCACTACCGGCTGTACGGCATCCGAGGTTGTTTCCGATCTCGGAATCGCCATGGCTGACGGAGACGAGTACAGCGTGCCTGCCGACACCGAGCTTAAAAGCGGTGATACGGTAAAGGTTCTTCGTTGCTCGTATGCAGAGCGTTCGGCTGTTGAGGAGATTGAGTGTCACTATGCCGTTGTTCCGGATGACAATCTTTATGAGGGTCAGACGCGTATTATCGAAGAGGGCACAAACGGCTCACGTGCAGTAGTTTATATTGACAAATATCTCAACGGCGAAGTGGTTGAAAGTACCGAAAAGACAAGCGAGATTCTGACAGAACCCACAGAGGGTGTAAAGGCAGTCGGAACAAAGGTATTCTCGATCAAAAGCGGTGCCGTTCCGATATCAAAGCTGACATTGCCTGCGGATCTCAGGTTCGACGAAAAGGGGCTTCCGGTCAATTACGATTATTACATCGACGGTGTCGCAACAGCATATTGCGGCGGCGGTATCACGGCTACGGGCAGACCTGCGGGAGTAGGATATGTTGCCGTAGATCCCAAGGTTATTCCTTACGGAACAAAGATGTGGGTTGTATCGCTTGACGGCAGATATGTTTACGGCTATGCCATTGCAGCCGACACGGGCGGATTCGTTGAAGGCGGATGGGCAGATATGGATCTGTATATGAACACCGAATCGGAATGTTACGATTTCGGTATCCGCGGAGTCAGAATTTATATTCTCTGAAATTAATATGTCCGGCACACTTTCCGATAGCGGAGAGTGTGCTTTTTTTGCTTATTCAGGAATGACCCGATGGGTGGGCGGCACAGAAATGAATGATGAATGTTGAATGATGAATGTTGAATGATGAATAATGAATAATGAATAATGGAATAATTCTGCAGGGAGGGTCAGCGCGCCCTATTTACAGTAATTGGATGAATTTACAAAAATTGCCATCGGAGTATAACGTGATAATCATTTAATGATGTGCAATTGTTCTGTAGGTTTGTTCGATGCGCCGACTTACGGTTGTCATCCTGAGCCGCAGGCGAAGGATCTTTTGTTTAAAGATTCTTCACTTTGTTCAGAATGACCCGATGGGTGGGCGGTCGCAGTAACTCTCGCCTCCCTTGTGTAAAGGGAGGTGGGTCGGCGATAGCCGACTCGGAGGGATTGTCATTCAAAGACAGACGAAGGATCTTTTGCTTAAAGATTCCTTCGTTCAGAACGACACGGGGAAGTCGGCGGTCGCAGTAACTTTTGTCTCTCCCTCCGTCAAAACTTCGTTTTGCCACCTCCCTCATCAGATGGAGGCAGGGTCGGTGCAAAACGATGGTTATTCAGTCTGAATATTTTGCGCTG
>JAFQHQ010000141.1 GCA_017397885.1 Clostridia bacterium
CAAGTGTGAAAAATCATGCCTTTTTGGATTGTCAAGCTTGTAGGGCGTCAGCCCAACTTCGCTTTCCGCACCAAAAATCCATATTTTTTCGCACTTGGATAGTTCAAAGAAGTTTTTGCGATAAATTCATAGCAAGACAAGAAAAAAGCACAGTTAATACTTGGTGTATTAACGAGCATTTTGACGAAGTATTGCGCAGAATTTACTGCAAAAACCGTACTCGGTTCGAGTCTCCGACGGCTAAGCGAAAACGCAAATAACGAACTGTAAACAAGGAGGCCAACCATGATATACAATAATACCGAAACAAAATCAACAAGAGTATGCCGGCATTGCCATTCTCAACTTGAAGATGAAGCATTATTCTGCAGCATCTGCGGAAAGTATGTTGCACTCTCCGGGGAAACCCCGGCGGAAAATGATGAATCAACATCAAAAATATGCCCGCAGTGCAATCGCATATTTGAAAGCAAAAGAGTTTTTTGCAATCGCTGCGGAAGCAAGCTTAATTCGCAATCCTTGCTCACAACTACTCCGGGAAATGAAGTCTTTGCCATGACGGTTATAAACACCCATGTGTCCGCTCAAAAAACTCTGTATATTAATTGTAAACTTACTCACGGAACTGCAGGCTTTGACGACATATTGTATTTACGCAAGCCGGATGGCAGAAGAATAAAATTCATTGCAGACAGAATTGTCGCTTTAAATGAGACCGGATGCTACTCGTTGGGAGTACGTGAAATTTCAAAAAACGAAATTGCCGAGGGCGATATCATCGTCAGCGAATCCTACTCCGATAAACAAACCGAATGTTTTGAAGCTACCGGTATAAGTCTTGAAACATCACCAAGCGGCATTATCTGCTTCTCATTAAAGCTCGACAGCGGAAGAATTGGTTTTTACGGAAATAACACACTGACATGCACATCAGGAAACAACACAAGAACATTCGAATATTCCATTATTGTAAAAGACAAAGATGGAAACTATTTATTCTCTGATGATAAATCGGTTAGTATTTCAAATTTGAAGTGCATTGAAAATGGTCATATCACATCGGAACACACCCCGGATATCGCCGCATTAACTTCCGATTTTTCATTTAAAGTTGACAATGTATACAACATCACCGGTAAAGGCATAATAGTTTTCGGATTTGTGACACATGGAAAAATCACAGCAGGAATGGAAGGAGATATTACAAACTCAGCCGCGAATAAAAGGATTGTTGTCACCGGGATTGAAAGATTTGGAACTAAAGCTTCCGAAGCAAACAAAGGGGAATATGTAGCGCTCATCACAGATGGAGCAAATAAAGAAGATTTTCAAAAGGGATGTATTGTTCAAGGTCTCCACTTCTCCTCCACTGCTACACCTGCCGAAACTGCATCGAACGGTTTTTCAATGGCATCTGATATTTTTACAAATGATATCAAAACCCAAAACAATTTTACTGCTCCTTCTTCTGCCCCAAACCCGTCATCATCTGATGTCAACGTCCCTCAGCAAACAGGAAAAGAGCTTTTTCAAATTTCATTTGTAACAAGATACAAAGGAGACAAATTCGGAAGCGAAGGTTGCGGAAATTTGATTTTTTATGACAACCGCATTGAATTTCATCCGAAAACCAATGCCTTAGGCGGCTTTTTGTTTGTGAATCGAACTCCCATAGTATATCCATACACCGATATAGCAAGTTTTGCCGACGGTGTCAAAAAAACATCTAAGTCCATAACCCTGTATTTTAAAAACGGCGAAGATGAAACATTCTTACCGACACTGCTAAGCACATCTCTGAAAATGCAAGCTTTGGAGACTCTCGGAAAATATGTAAAATAATGTCGGAAACTAAACTGACTAACCCCAAAAATTATGATGTATACTGTGTACAACAAATAAAAAGCAGGCTGAATCTGCAGTCAATTTGCAAGCACAGTTTTGTTAGCATCACATCTTGCCGACAAATTTGAGCGTAATTCCTTAAAAACTGTAAAACATCAAAAACCCACGATAAAGGAGAAAAAATATGTCAAATAATTACACTAACTACCAGGAAAAAGTAACAACCATCACAACAGGTATCGAACGCCTTGCAGGCAACGGCGGAGTTTTAAGAAATCTTAATCTTCCCGAAGTTGCCGATGATCTTTCAGCAGCAGGAGACAAGCTCAAAAAACACATTTTCTCTGTAGGCATCATGGGAGAGTTCAAAAGAGGCAAAAGCACGGTCATCAACGCTCTCCTCGGTCAGGAAATAGTTCCTGCAGACATCCTTCCCTGCTCCGCAACCTTAAACTATATTAAATATGACACTCAAAAGCATGCCGAAATTCGCTTCAAAGACGGAACAACAAAAGAGGTCGGTGTTGAAGAACTTTCAAACTATGTGGCAAAGCTCACCGAAGAATCCGCCGCCACAGCAGAAACCGTTGAGGATGCTATCGTATATTATCCTTGTCCTCTTTGTCAAAACGGTGTGCAGATTGTTGATACACCGGGACTTAACGATGACGACCGAATGACAGCCATAACCGAAAAGGTTATCCCGACCATGGACGCTATTATTATGGTTGTTGTTCCGGACTCTCCATTTAGTCAAAGTGAAGCGGAATTTGTAAGAAACAAGCTTATGACAAGCGATCTTGGAAAACTCATTTTTGTCGTAAACAAAATTGATACCATCGATGAAGATGACATTGACAAGGTTGTAGCAGGAATCAAAACCAAGATTATTAAAAGCGTGCTTGATAAAATGGCTTTGGTACACGGTGAAGATTCGGCAGAATACAACAATGCCAAGAAAAAAATAGGCGAAGTTAAAATAATTCCCGTATCTGCAAGAAAGGCCCTCAAAGGCAAACTCAAAAACAATAGTAGCATGATTGAAGAAAGCGGATTTCTCGAATTTGAAAACGCACTATCCAAAATGCTTACGGAGGAAAGAGGCATAATTGAACTTCTGCCTCCGATGAACAAAATTGTCAGTGCAGCAAAAATAGCTCTTGACAACATTGAAACAAGAAGTAATGGTCTTAAATTGGATGCCGAAGAGTTTGACAAGCTTCACACCGAATCAGCGAACAAAATAACCGAAGCTCGTGCAAAGAAAAAAGAAGAGCTCGCATCTCTTAAGGCAAAAGGCAAAAACTTACATGCCGATCTCCTTCCGGAAATTAACGAATCCTACAATACCATCGAAAATATGCTCTTGGACTATGTGGATTCATATCCCATTGATCCTGAAACTCTCACCACAGAAGAAGGCGTAAACACATTTTCTAATGAATTTGGCGTAAATCTTGATGATAAAATCAATGAGAATCTTCTCATATGTACCGAAAGACTTACATACCGTATTCGCGAACAGCTCGGAAAGGATATCAAAGATATTCACACCTTCAGCATTGAACTCGAAAATGATATTTCCGATATTCATAATAATATTAGGATTTCTGCAAACAGCGGGGATTCCTCCGGCTATAGCTCAGATGCATTAATCGGGCTAAGCACTTCCGTCGCTTCGGGTCTGTTATTCGACGCTGTCTTTCCCGGAGTAGGAGGCATTATTTCCGGTTACAGAGAACATGGCTTAAAAGGTGCTGTGGTTGGCGGAATTGCCGGCGGTATGGTTGGATCCGTAGCTATTGGTCTCGGAATTGGACTGGTCGGTGCACTCACATGGCCTGTAGCAATAATCGGCGGTATTGCAAGTGCATTCGGTGGCAAAGCCATCACCAATTTCTTTTTCGGCAAAAAGAATAAAAAAGCATCGCCGGATGTTGAAACAATAAGAGATAATCTTAGAGACGCTGTCAGAAATGTTATTGGTGAAATGAGAAAAGATTCTCAGCTTGAAGAATGGCTCAAAGAAACCTGCGAAGCAGCCTACGACAAAATTGGAAAAGAAATTGACGAAGAACTCGAAAAAGCACTTGCATCCATGGAAGAAACCCTTACCCAGATAAAAATTGACATAAAGCTTAATCAGGAAAACAAGACAAAGTGCGAAAAAGAACTAAACGACAGCAAAGAAATCATCACAAGCGTTCTTGAATCACTTAAAAGCGTTGAAGTATCTCTCAATAGTGCGTCAGAAAGGATATAACAATGAAAACCACTTCGTTTATAAACACTCCCCTTGAAGGATTAAACTACAGCTTTGCAAAATATGTAAGTGACAAAAAAAGCTTTGAAAAGAAACATCTCGACGGTCACGGTCTTCCCGACTATGCATATAAGATGGACTTTGAACACCGAAAAAAACTCGATTCGATGCGTGGTGTGTATAGCTTTGCAAAAAAAATGTCATCGACCATCGTTCCGCAGAAAATACATGAATTCAGCATGAGCGGTATTCAGGTTGGGCCAAATCAGCATCCCGAGATTTACAATATGGTAAGGGAATGTGCCGAAACCCTCGGCATCGGAATTCCAAAGCTCATTATTACCGGAGACTTTGGAAGCGGAGACATAAACGCATGTACATATGCGTGTGACGATGTGGAGCCGGTCATCATCATGACCGGACTCATGGTGGAACGATTCACCAAAGAAGAAATCAAAGCCGTTATCGGTCATGAATGCGGTCATATTCACAACAACCACACCATCTATAGTATTATGGAACAGTACATCAACACCATCGGATTCAGCGGCATACTTGCTCTTCCGGGACTTGCTCAATTTGCCGGCATTCTCACCCAGGGTGTTGTAATAGCGTTGAACGCATGGTCCAGAGCTGCTGAGGTAAGTGCCGACAGAGCCGCGCTCATATGCTCCGGAGATATAAAGGCTGTCACAAATACAAATGTCAAGCTCATGTATCAAGGCGCCGATTTGTCCGGTTCTTCTTCGGCAGAGGTTAACTTTGAAGCTCTTCGCGAACAGATGAACATGGTTATTAACAGTCCTTATCGAATAAATGAATTACTCGACAGCCATCCCCTCTCCATAAAAAGAACTTTTGCAGATTTAGATTTCTGGGAATGCGAAAAGCTGTATGAATGGCGTCCTGATTTGAAAGAACCCAACAAAAAGCTTTATACCAAGGCAGAAATAGATGAAAGATGCAAGAGATATATTGATGTTATAAATGCAAAGGAGAAGAAAAATGGACATAAATAACCGTATAAGAGTTGATAACAACGAACTGTTTCAACTCATTGACGAAAAACTTGACAAACTCCAGCAAATAAGATATAACCCCAAATACAAAGAACTTCTCGGTGACAACATAATGGAAAAGCTTAACGTTTGGGAAAAAAACATAAGAAATCAAAAAGATGTTCCTCTTACCGTGGTCGTGTGCGGCGAATTTAAACGCGGAAAATCCACACTCATCAATGCACTTTTGGGTGAGGATGTTGCAACAACAAATGTTACAACCGAAACAATAACCGTTAACCGCATAAGCTACGGTGAGCATTCAAACGAATTGGTCTTAAAAAACGGAAAAAGGCTCATTCTTACCGATGACGAGCTCAAATGCGAAAACCTTGAAGGCATTCTCGCCGAGCTTTCAAAAACCGAAAAGGTTACCGTACTTGAACTCAAAAGACCAATCGAAATTTTAAAGGATATTACCATTATTGATACACCGGGACTTGGCGACTCCATAAAAGACTTTACAGAGGAGGTTGATTTTGCACTAAAACAGGCAGATGCTGTAATTTACACATTCTCCATGTCTTATCCGCTTTCAATGAATGAACAGTTCTTTATTAAAACTGCAATCAAACCCCAAAAATATACCGACCTTTATCTTGTTGCAAATTCGTGTGACATAGCCGAAACGGAAGAAGACTTTGAAAAAATGAAAGGTCTTATCTCTCAAAGAATCGAAAACATTCTCCCGGGAGAAGAGCCCTACATGCTGAGTGCTCTGGATGAACGTTGCAGACAGCTCGAAAAAAAGCTTCCCAACGAAGACTTATCCCAAATGCTCGCTTCAAACTTCGAAAAGTTCAGAGATGATCTTAACTATCTCCTCCGCTCCAAAAGACACATGGTTCTTCCCGACAGAATGGAAAGACTGATGAAAGCCATGCTCAACGACATCGGTGCAGATATCGAAATAATAAACAGCGGACTTTCGGCAAGTATTGAAGATTTGAAAAACAAAAAAATTGAAATCGAAAATACAAAAACCCAATACGGAAAAGACTACGAAAAAATATTAAATGACATCAACGACAAGCTTGAAGTGCACAAAAGCAACGCAGGATCATGGATGATGGATTTTGTGTGCTGCATGGAAAATGATGTTGATTCGCTAAAAACCTTCTCCGCTGCAGACATCAAAAAATATTACTCTGTTTTTTGTGTCGATGCTCTTCAAAATGCAATCGAAAAATGCAACGATTACTTTGCGGAAGAAGTTTATAATGAGCTTGAGACGGTTTCGGTTGACATTGCAAAAAGCTTGTCAATGAAATCCGAAACAAGCAAAACAAACTTTGCATTTACACTAAACACACACACATGGACAAAGGGTGATAAAATTCAGTTTGCCAACAATGCATTAACCTCAATAGGTGCAAACTTTGGTCTTGCAAATGTGTTAATGACCTTTATTGCAGGCTCTGTAAGAGAAAGTGAACTGAAGAAAAAAACACCCGATCTTGTGAATGCAATAAAAGAACAATATCCCGGTCTCAAACTGTCCATTCTTCCCGAACTCTCCAAAAACTACAGCGAAATATCAGAAAATGCAAAAAAACAACTCATCAGCTACTTCACCGACAAACGCGATGAACTTGACAGTAATCTTGCAAAAGCCGAAAGCATTGCAGCTCAAGACGAAGAGAAAAAACAGGAAATCAAGATGGCTGTTGATGAAATAAGTGCAATTCTTCGTGATATTTCAGAAGGTATCGCCTGATATTATATTATTAAAAATTCAACACATTAAAAGCTGTATGTATACATAAACAAGGAATCCGGGATTTAAGGGAATGCAAAAAATTCGAGTGAATTTTTTGCATTCCCTTTTTATTTGCGAGTGTTTTTAATGAATACTGTTTGTAAAATAACACAAAAAATTCTATTTTCAAAAAACGTATTTTTCCAATTATATTGACAAAATCCGCAACATATGTTAATCTCAATCTATAATTATACAAAAATAAGCATTTTATGGTGATTTTATGAATACTTATACACAACTGTCTCAACAAGAATATGATAACATCCGCTTTGGATCCATCACGGCAGAAGAAGCTTTTTCCTATTTGCAAAGCGGAATTACACCGCGTAATTTTTCCGATACTTTGGCAAAATTCTATGCAGGAGAAGACCTTAAAGAACGTCTTATCGAAAGACTGCTTGAATATAACCCGGGTTCTGTGAGAGACAGTATTTCCAAAAAAGTCAGAGGCTGGTTAAACGGCGGCTATGAACCCTCCGACAGAGAAACAGTGTTACAGATTTGTTTTGCTCTTGATCTTGACGAAAACTCCGCAAACGAATTTCTCGGATTCACCTCGGACTGCACTATTCACTACAGAAATCCGCGAGAGCTTTCTTATGCTTTTGCGCTGAGAACAGGCATGGGTTATGCAGATGCCGTAAAGCTTTATGAGTCGTTGCCTCCCATTCCCGAAAGCAAGGAAACATCTTTGAAGAACGAAAAAGTGTACACCGAAACTATTTTCAATGATTTTTACAAAGTGAAAACCCCCTTGCAATTCAAAGAGTTTATCAACACAAATCTTGACAACCTCGGACGCATGCACAACACCGCATTTTATTACTTTAAAACCATGATAGACTGTCTTAAAGCACCTGATGAATATTTGGGTTATCTTTTTGACAAAGACGAAGATTGGAAAAACTCCGAGGTGCTTTCCATTGAAGCTATCACCGAGAGATATTTACGAATGAATGTTCCAAGTGGTGCTTCCAAAGGCAAAGCCACTCCCATAGAAAAACTTATCAAACAATATTGGCCTTCTGCCACAAGCATAAAATGTATGTGTTCAAGAACCGAAGACATTAAACGAAAAGTGCTTATTCTTCTATACATAATCACCGAGGGCATTGCAGATGACGTCAACTGGTCAATGATAACCGATGAAGATCAGCTAAGTCCCGAAGAACTTTTTGAAGAACATTTTGACAGAATTTGCATCATGCTTTATGATTGCGGAATGGCTCTGCCCGACCCCAGAAATCTTTTTGACTGGGTTGCTCTTTATGCCATAAAAATGAATCACGATGAAGCTATGAGCGATGAGCTTCAGGCAATACTTTCAAGAATTTTTAACACGGAAACAAATGCGACTGACAACATTGAAGATGGTTTATAATGATATCGTACAAAAACCGTAAAGGGGGTATATTATGTACGATACAAGAGTGCTTCTTAAAAACGGAAGTATAATAAATCACAATGGACTTATAATTAAAATAACATCTGTTTTGGGAAAAGGCGGCAATTCCGTGGCATATACTGCCGAATATGAAGACTCTGTAATTAGCGGCGGCATACACAAATGCATATTAAAGGAATTGTTTCCCTATCATCCCGACGGAGCCATCTACCGTGGCGATGACGGCTCTTTGATTTGCAAGGATGAAGCAAAAGAGTTTTTTGAAGTACACAAAAAAAGCTATGAATACGGCAACCGAATGCATTTGAAAATTCTGGCAAAAAGCCCGGACAGCATCGGCGCAAATTTTGACTCCTTTGAGAGCCGGGGGACTATGTATTCAATAATCGGTCTCAACTCGCTTTCTACCCTACGCAGCATAAAATCTTCTCTATCCTCTTTCAAAGATGTTGTTGATATAATAATAAAACTCACAAAAGCTATTGAAGAATTTCACAAAAACGAAATTCTTCACCTTGATATCAGTCCCGACAATGTTATTGTGTCAGGAAAAGATAATGACTGCAGAGTTTTGCTCATAGATTTTAACAGTAGTAATATAAAAAAAGACTGCGACGAAGTCAGTCTCGAATTTAGCAGTGTTAACATGGGTTATTCTCCGCCCGAAATAAAAATGAGCCGTGTCTCCGAGATTTCTTACTCAGCAGACATTTTTTCGGTATGCGCGGTATTTGCTTCTCTTCTTTTGGAAACTGACTTTGTATATGCAACATCCAATATAAAAAGTATTATGTCGTCAAAGCTTGTTGATGACATACCTCACACCGCAAAGAATAAACTTTGTTCAATACTGTCAAAAGGGCTTCGTGCAAATCCCAAAATACGCTATCAAAACACATCCGAGCTTCTCGAAGCTTTGACCGAACTCAAAAACAGAATTGACAACAAGGGTCTTTCTCATTCATCACTGTGGGAAACATCAAGACTTCTTGCTACCCCTGTGTCCGATGACTATATCCCAAACAATATAAAATGCGGCGACGCAATTCAGTGTGCAGATACACTTTTATCCTTTGGCAATACGGTAATTTGCGGTGAGGGGGGCGTTGGCAAAACAACCCTCTATAAAAAGCTTCATTATGACTCATCAAGAAGCTACAACCCCAACGAACCCGTTTGCTTTTATGTACCGCTCTACAGATACGACGGTATGCCGGACTTTATAAAAAGATATATACTCTCCAAAGTGCATTATTCGGACGATATGTCTACCTTAAGTGATGCAATAAACAAGCTCAACGAACTGATGAACTCCGACAAAAAGTTTTTGTACCTGCTTCTTGACGGATTTAATGAAATAACTATTGATAAAAACGAAATCATTAAAGAAATCACCGAGCTTGAAGCATTTCAAGGCGTCAATATCACCGTTTCGGAAAGAGCGGACAATCTTGTATCGGGAGATTTTCTTGAAAATTTTACAGGTGTATCCCTCTGTAGTCTCGACCCCGAAGACATAAGACAGTATTTAAACAAAAATGACCTCGCCTTCCCTGAAGACGAGGCTGTAATAGAGCTTTTGAGAAACCCTCTCATGCTCACACTTTATACAAAATCGGAAAATGTTTTTAAAGATTCTCCCAAATATCGTCCCGGAAGTGTCACAAAAGAAGAGATAATAAACGGATATCTCGACAGCCTTTGTCAAAGCTACAAAAAAGCAAATCCCGGTGACCAAAAGGGTCTTGTCAGACTTTCGTATATTGTGAAATATCTGTTTCCCGCAATTTGTCACCAATGCGAAAAAAATGCATCCATCACGCAGGACAGCATAAAAAAAGTGTGTTCAGGAGATTTTAGGGTTTTAAAATCACTGTCATTTTCACGATTTTACAAAGAGTTCACAGGCAAATCAAAAGACATTCTTGACGGCATTGCAAACAAAGATGAATGGTTTGATACGGCAGTGCAGCGTATTCTTGTATCCGAAACTGCTCTTTTGGCAGAAGAAAACGGCATATTCAGACCAATTCACATGAATTTGACCGAGGTTCTTGATTCAAACTTCAGAGAAAACAACAAAAAATACGTTAAAACAAGGTTGTTTTCGGTAATGCCTAAAGTATTTTTGTCAATTGCGGCTTCGCTTTTCTTGCTTGGTGCAATAATATATTTCATGCCTGCCAAAAACGCTCCGACAAATTCGGACAATCAAACCGAAAATAGCAATCAGACACTTGTCACAGACAACATGTTGATTGCATGTAAGGATTTTTGCGCCATCAACAGTGCAGAATCTGACGTATTCGCGTGTTTAAATGATACCGTGCTTACTGATAAAGAAAGAATCAAAAAAATTGACGATGCCGAAGCGGAACTTGGTAAAAAAGAATCATATGAATCAAAAATCGGTAATGAACTGAAAACTCTTCTTTCATCTGACATAACCGATGATGACATTAAAAATCTGCGTGAAGTTTTTGACCATCCTCAAAAAAGCAGGATAATTCAGCAAGAACTTTTTACAAATCTAAAAATCGCCATTGAAAATGACCTTTTGGATGAAAATGCATACATAGAGTTATCAAAGCTTCAAGCCGAATACAGCAAAAATAACTCCAATCTGTTTGCATCACTTTGCGCACGCTGTGCAAAAAAGCTTTCCGCAAATTCAAAATCTTCATATGAAAAAGATTTAAAATCTGAGAATCCGGCGATTTATGATATTTATGTTGACTGCGTCTCAATGAGCGACAAGGAGCTTGAGAACTACATTTCTCAATGCAAAAACGAAATTACCAAAAACTGCGCTGAAATGAAAGATATTCTTTTAATATCCGAGGGCTACATTCTGGCAAACACTGTTTTGTACAATAATTATGATAAAATATGTTCATATTGGTATCGCTACATAGAAGAAAATACCGATGTCATTGAAGCCGGCGAGGCATTTATTGCCAACCCGTCTAAAGATACTGCAGAGTATATGTTGTCCAAAATCACCGAACTTCCAAACGGAGGCAGAATTACCGAAGATGTACCCTCATATATAAGTGAAGACGGTGAATTTGTTGTTAACAAGGATTTTTCACTTTCACAAGAACAATATGAAACACTTGAAAGATATTTGAACGTAAATATTTCCAATAACTATAATACCGGAATTTTGAATACCACTGCATTGATATCGAGTGTTGTAGACTGGGATGATGCAAAAGAAAGTCTTAAAAATCTGATTTATGCAGAAACCCTTGAGGAATGCATCAGCGGTGTGTGCAATCATGCGAAAAATGAATATAACATGTGTAATATACATGTCGATTATGCACATGTATACGTCTATATTATGTCAAACATTTCCATGGATATGCTTGCTCACACAGCAATTCCCGTAATGATAATGGGCTCTGTGGCTGAAATTGAAGATGAAGAAAATGACAGATTCAGAGAAATGCTTGAGGACTATCCGGCAATGTGGGCAGATTCGAAAAGACTTATTCTCGGAATTGAAGAATATGACAAAGCAAATGAAGAAGATCTAAAACAGCTATATGAAATATATCCTCAAATCGCCCCTTCACTGAGCTTTGACGAGAGGGAAAAGAATAAATCCGGTTGGACAAGAGATTATAATTCGTTAATGGAATTGTACAATCTTTCCATGAAGGTTTACAATCAACGCACGGAGCATTTAATAAACAAAGGATATCTTGACGAAATAAAATATGTTGAAGAGACTCAAAAAACCGGTGAAATGGCAGATCATCCTATTGATGAAGAAGATATCCCGGGAATTAACCCATAACAAAAGCTAATAACAAATTCTATCTTCACGCATTGAATGCACCTACCTTCAACAATAAGTATATCATAACAATTGATGTTTGTAAATGAAGCATTTGCCGTTCGGCAAATATGAAGCAGTGGCTTTGCCACTATGAAGCAAATCCGCTGTGCGGATTTATGAAGCGAAGCGTTCCTTA
>JAFQHQ010000142.1 GCA_017397885.1 Clostridia bacterium
CAGAAAGCAGCACGGAGGATGGCTCAAATCATGGTACATACACGCGGCAGAAGAATTTGCTGACCGTTTTCTTTTTAAAGCCAAAGTTTCGAGAGAGCTTTATCGCATTGCAAGCTATTATCAGCTTGAACCCGAAAGACTCCACGGATCAACGATTTGTGCTCACATCTTTCTCAATCCTCTTGAAAAAGATAATTATGTTGATTTCTTCAAGTTCTCCGAAATTGCAGACCCCATATATTTTGAGGAAATCATCGCTCGCATGAAAAAAGAGCAAAGCCGCATCAAAAAGCTTGATTTTGCCGAAGATTTGAAATCCGAGATTCTTTGTAACACCGACATTGTTATACTTTGCAGTGAATATGCTCTTGTGAAAATTGCAGGCAAAGTCAGCAAGAAAAAATATGACGAGCTCACTGCCTATTCCGAAAAAATTGAAAAAGATTTTACAAGACTTTGGCTTGACAAGGATTTTGAAGAAGGTATAAATACTTCACTGTCAAACATCCGAAACAGAAGACATGAGCTTAAATCTTTTGTAAAATAATACAGACATTCTTTTGAAAATTGCAACGGAACAAAAATAACAGATTTTGTTAACAAGTTCATGGTTTTTGCTATTGGAAATGTGACAAATGTATGATATAATTAAATATAAAACATTTTTATCAACGATAAAAAAATATGAGGAGTGATTGTATGAGAAGAGTATTGGCATTATTACTTTGTACTATGCTGCTCACATCGACAGCCGGCTTTGCCGCACCAAGCCAAAAAGCCGAAGAAAGCACGCTGTTGTTCAGCCAGTCTTTCAACACAGTAATCACCAACACACAACCCATTGACATGAGAGTTGTGGGAAGAGGCGCAAGAGTTTTAGACTACGGCACAAACAACAAGGCTCTTGCATTTGACGCAGGCTCAAGCGTTCAGCTTGCAGAGGCGAGCGTATCTCTTGAAAACAGGTTTTTCATTTCCTTTGATATTGCCGCAACAGACAAAATCGGCGGAAGTGTTAATCTTAAAACTTCATCGGGTTCGGGTTTTTCAATTGTAAAGTTTACCGACGGTAAAATCTGTACCCATAATAACAGAGCCGTATCGGGCGTTAACGAAAGATTTACAAATGTAACAATTGAAGCAAATGCCGCAACCTCGTCATATAATTTGTACATAAACGGAAAATGCGAGAAATCGAACTATTATGTTTCAAATCTCACTGTTAAGAATGCTGCTGCAGTAAGCTTTGAGTTTAATTCCGAAAACGGTGCAAAGGTATACCTCGACAATGTTAACATGGGTCTCGGAAATGCCATGAAGTCATATCCTGTTGCACAGTATGACCCGACTTGGGCCGAATATGATGATTCAACCTACGGCGTAACAGATGATATCTATCTTAACATTGACTTTGAAGAAGGCAAGAGAACATCTGCGGCATTCCAGCACAAAAACAACACCTTGGAGCGTTACACAGGTGAAGACGGTTCAGGCTATTGCAAATTTGAAAGACTTGTGGATGCCGACTTCCATCTTGATGTTAATACCGCTGCATATCAGTCCGATTCACTTGTATATCAGTATGATTTTCGTCTCATGAGCTCGGAAACAAGATTCCTGACTCAGATAAAGAGCACATCAAATCAGTATTTTAATATGTTCACCCTTGTAGACGGAGTTCTTCAGGTTGGCAATTTCAAAAAGGTTATTCCCGTTGGCGAATGGCAGACAATGTCTGTTGTATATAATGTTCTTGATGGAACATATGATGCATATCTCAACTACAACCTCATTGCCGATGACCTTCCCGTGAATTACCTCTATCTTCATCAGGAAGCAATGACATGGCGTATTCATGTTAACCGTTCAAGCGGAGGTGTCGATCACTTCCACGTTGACAACATGGTTGTATATGGCGGAGATGCACCGAGAAAAGATCTTGAATATGTTGAACAGACAGAGGTTGTTATCGACCCTCTCCTCAGCGCTCTTCCCGGTGAACACCGTCAGAAATCAGCACTCGTTGGCAGAGTTTCTTATCATCCGACCAGCGGAGTTCTCTATGCAAACGATACAAAAACCATATATGAACCTGCCATCATAAATGACACTGTTATGGTTCCCATCGAACTTTTCAAAACTGCATTCGGTTTGGAGACAAGCTTTGATTCTGCATCGGGCACAGCAAAAATCGGAAATCTTTCTCTTGGTGTTGGCACAACTACAGTAAACGGTGCTGCAATTAATGTCCCTCTTGCAGTTGCACCAACAGTGCAAAACGACACGGTTATGGTACCTCTTAAAAATATTGTTGAAAATGGACTTGGCAAAAAGTTCTATCAGGATACAACCGTAGCACAAACTCCGGGCATGATTGTAATGGGTGATAGCGACTTCACTCCGCCAAACGGCTCAGAGCTTCAGGAGCTCAGTGATTTTGCACTCTATTTAAGACCCGGTGCCGATGTTATTACCAATGATTACAATGCATCATATCTTAAAGGAGTTCATCCTCGCTACCTTGCCGATAAGGCAGATTTTGACAGAATAAGAAACATTTCAAAAACAGATTCTACAATGATTGAGTGGTCAAAGTTTGTGCTTAATCAGGCAGATAGATATGTAAGAGATGCCCAGCCTCTCATCTACGAACTCCGTGACGGTGTTAGACTGTGGTATGTTTCCATGGACATGGTTGAACAGATGTCTGTTCTCGGCATGGCATATCAGCTTACAGGTGATAAGAAATACGCCGACCGTGCCTGGCTCGATCTTGAATCGGTATGCACCTTCCCCGACTGGCACCCCGAACATCATATAGACGTTGGCGGTCTTGCAGTTGGCGTGGCAATAGGCTATGACTGGATGTATGATGCTTTCACCGATGAGCAGAGAGCCATCATTGAAAAAGGTGTATATCAGAACGGATACATCGACTATGTTGACGGCTATCAGGGCAAGAGCCAATATATGAAATCCGGTGTTGTTAACTCTGCAAACCACAACATGGTTATGAATGCCGGTGCAACAGCTCTCGGTATTGCGTTTATGGATGTATATCCGAAAGAGTCTGCATATTTCATTTCCGAAGCAATCAAATGTCTTGAGGTTGCAATACCTTCATATGCTCCCGAGGGTGCTTGGTACGAAGGTATGAACTATGCTAAAATGACTCTTGAATATATGAACTATCAGCTTGGCGCCCTCGACCAGGTCTTTGGCACAAACTACACTCTCGATAAAACTCAGGGTATCGACAAAATTGTTGACTACTTCCTCTACATTCAGAGTAATCTCGGTGCATTTGCATATGCCGATGTAAGTAACCCCAATGTTTCCGTTGACCCGGGCATTCTCTGGCTGGCAGAGCATTTTGACGATTATGCCTCTGTTGCAACCTATCATTCATCCCTTGGCATTCCGCCAAGTCCAAAAGCAATGCTTTATTATCATCCCGAAAAGATGAATGCATCCGCAGACATGGATCTTGATCATCTCTACCAAAGCCTCAATGTTGTAACCATGAGAGACACATGGGACGGTGATGCTCAGACTGCATTTGCCGGAATGAAGGGCGGCAGACCTGCCGACACCCACGGTCACATGGATTCAGGCATGTTCACTTTCTATGCAAACGGAACCCGTTGGACGGCAGACCTCAGTTCGGAAAACTATAATGTGGCAAAATATTGGGAAAACACAGGACCCGAAAGCGCAAGATGGTCATATTTCCGTCTGAGAGCCGAAGGCCACAGCACAATCTTTATTAACCCTGCAAAAGAGGGTGAATATGATCCTCAGGCAACTGCAAAGGTTGTTCGATATGAATCTAAACCCAGAGGCACAATTGCTGTTCTTGACATGACAGATTTACATATGGGCAAAGCAACCAAAGCTGAAAGAGCAATGTATTTTGCAGACGACCGCAGAAGCCTTGTTATGCGTGATGAACTTACACTTCCATCACAAAGCGATGTATACTGGCACATGATAACCCCCATGATTGTTGAGGTTAATCCTGACGGCAAGAGTGTAACGGTAAAAGACAAAAACAACATAAATAACTATATTACTGTTGAGTTCCTTTGCAATCAGGACTTCACTGTTTCCGCAGCTCCAACTGCTCCTCTCCCCACAAGCCCAACTCCTGCAGGTATGGGAGACAACAGTGACAAGACAACAATCCGTCTTGTTTCAAAGGCGTACGGTGACCTTAGCATAACTGTTAAAATAACTCCCTGCACTGTTGAAGACGGAGCAAGTGTTCAAAGCTTTGACATGCCCATTGCAAACTGGTCAATTCCCGACGGTGCAATTCCGGCACGTCCCGAGCTTGACAGACTTAGCGTGAACGGAATTGAATATTCTCCATCCAAGAAGATTATCACATATAATGTAAGTGCAAGCGAAACAAACATTCCCGATGTTGTTGCAGAAAGCGCAACATACAATGTAAATATTCAGAAAGCCACAAGCTTTGACGAACCCACAATTATAACAGTTTCGGATAAAGTTAATATCGGTACCTTCACAACCTACAAGGTATATTTCAATAAGATTAAAGCCCTTCCGGTTGAAGGCCTCACCGAGCGTCACATTGTTAAAATTGATGCCACCGACGAACCGCAGCCTGAAAATCCTGTTGTATCATCATATGACAGAGACCTCTCCACAAGATGGTCGGCAGAAGGCTCACAGAATCTCATTCTCGATCTTGGTCATGTGACAGATTTCGACAAGATTGTTATGGCATTTATGAGCGGTGACTCACGTCATTACAATCTTAAGATGTTTGTTTCAGCTGACGGCATTGAATATACTGAAGTATTCTCCGGTACCTCCGGCGGAAAAACCAACGACTACGAAGTGTTTGACATTGGTCTTCAAAATGCTCGTTTTGTAAGAATTGAGGGTAACGGATATACAGGAACCGACGGTGCTTCAAAGGGTCTCTGGAACAGTTGGACCGAAGTTGCCGTAGCGAAGGTTAACTGATATGAATAAGTATATTGCAAAGTTTATAAAAACATTTGTTTCAACTCTGCTTGTGACGGCAATTTTGTTGCCGTCACTGCCGGAGTCTGCCAAAGCATCTGACCCAAAACCTCTTGCCATAGAAAAAGATGTTTTGTGGGATTTGGATTTTGAAGACGAAACTACAAGAAAAAGCAAATCAACCGTTGTTTTGTGCGATTCTGACGGTAATTCACTTAAAAATCACAAAGGAAATATTTTCAGCACAAACACCGGCTCTCCCGAAAGTAACGTTTCAATAGTTGCAGAAGACTCGGGAGACAACAAGGTTCTTTGTCTTGAAACGGCAAACAGTACCGATCTTGTTCAGACAAATGATTTCTTCTGCACCGTAAGCGAAGAAATTTTTGTTTTGGAATCAAAAGTGAAAGTTCCCGACTTTAACACCGATAAGGTCCTTTTCTGGCTCGTATATGAAGATGAAAAGGGAGTAACAAGATGGAGTCAGTCCTTCAGAATAGCAAAAACCTCCTCCGACACCTCGGTTTTTCGTGCGGACGGAGTAACTAAAACCATTCCATGCAAAAAGAATGAATGGTATGACTATAAGGTTAGTTTAGACCTTGACACCGATATCCTTGAATTCTTTGTTGACGGCGAATGTCTTGATGAGGCACCCCTTGCCCACAATGCGACAAAAACCGTAAGAGTGTCTGTAAGATGCGCGGCAGGTAACATTTCAAAAATGTATCTCGACGACATAAAAGTCACCAACGCCACACATAACCCGTTTTCAAAACTGGAGCTTTTAATAGACGGCAAGGAGTCTCTCAGAATTTCAAAAGGAACTCTCGGCATCAAAGGTACAATGAGTCCCGGATATGAAAAATCCGACTGCATAATTGCTCTTTATGACAAAGATGTTTTGAAAAAAGTTAAATGGATAAAAAATGCATCAGAATCTCCCGATGCACCCACATATATTAATGAAGAAAACTTTGCCGATGTGGATTTGACATCGAGCGTAAAAATGATTGTTTTAAAATCGGGCACAATGGTTCCGTATGGCAAATGTGTGCTTGCAAACAAAAACGGAGTATCCTCACAAATGCTTAATATTAAAGACTGTGAATCAATTTTTTCATCTGAAAGTGCAACAAAAAAGCTTGTTTCGGGCATGGTGTGTTATCACCCCTCATCGGGACTGCTCACAATTGACAATGTTAAAAAACAAACCGACTACGTCGGCGAAATGTCGGATGAAGTTCTCATGGTTCCCGTTAATCTCCTTGGTGAAATTGACGGCATGAGCGTGACTGTTTCTTCAGACAGGAAAAGTGCAACCGTTAACGGGTACACTTTCACCGAAGGATTATCCTTTGTTAAATTTGGCAATGGAAGCATTTCCATCGAAAAAGCACCTTGCATAAAAAACGGACTTCTCTATGTTCCTTTTAAAGATATAGTGGAAAAGCTTTTCCAAAAGTATTTTTATTCAACAAACGAAGGCATAAACAGCGGTGCAGTGATTATTTCGGATTCTGCTTTCACTCTTTCTTCTGAAAACGTGCAGACGGTTAATGATTATCTTCTTTATGAACGCCCATCAGGCGAAAAAGTGCTTGCAGACTACAAAGCATCGGGTTTTGAAGGTGTTCATCCGAGAGTGATAATGACATCTGCCGATTTTGAAAGAGTTAAAAATGCAACCGATGCCAAATCTGTTGAGCAAAAACAAAAACTCATTGCAAATGCTGATTCAATTTTAAACCAAAAAATTCTTATCTATGAGCTTCGTGACGGCGTGAGACTCTGGTACGTTTCCATGGATTTTATGGACAGGGTTATGACTCTTGCCTTTGCCTACAAGCTCACAGGCAACACAAAATATTTTGACCGTTGCATAGCTGAAATGGATTCTATTGCATCATTTCCCGACTGGCATCCCGAACACCACATAGACGTTGGAGGTCTTGCAGTTGGATTTGCAATAGGATATGACTGGCTCTATCATGATTTGAATGAAACCCAAAGAGCAAAATATGAAGCTTCGGTCTACGACCTTTGTTATGACCTTTACTATAAAGGGTTTACAAACAACTCTAAGGATATGAAAAACGGGATTATAGCAGGAAACAATCACAATTCCGTTATGAACTCGGGCATAACCATGTGTGCAGTGGCATTTATGGATGTTTATCCCGAACTTGGAGCATATTTTATTTCCAATGCACTGAAAGCAACAGAGATAACCGTCAAAAACTTCTTCCCCGACGGCTCGTGGTATGAAGGTATTCACTATGCATGCATGACACTTGAATATCTTTCGCTTCAGCTTTCCGCAATGGAAAATGTTTTTGGCACATGCTATGGCATCGATGCATCGGAGGGAATGGAAGACAGTGCCGACTTTATTGTGAATATGCAAAGCACAACCGGTGCGTTTTCCTTTTATGACGGCGGTTCAAATGCTTTGCAGTGGCATTCGGGTACCCTTTGGTTTGCCGATCATTTCGGCAAAGACGGAATAACAGCACTGTGGCGTGATGAATATGAAGTGGAGGAAACCATGCGAGGCGTTGCAAGCTCGCTTATGTATTTCAACCCCGAAGCCAATCCTGATTTTTCGCAAATGGAAAAAGATGTGTTCTACAAAGAAAACGATGTTATCATTCTTCGTGATTCTTGGACAGCAGATGCACCCACGTTTGTGGGTGCAAAAGGCGGAATGCCCTCTGCTCCTCACGGTCACATGGACATGGGAACATTTACATTTTATTCAAACGGTGTCCGCTGGCTCACAGACTACGGTGCAGAAGGCTACAATCTGCCAAACTACTGGCAGGGTACCACAACCGACGGAGGCAGATGGCAATATTTTGCCCTTCGTGGTGAGGCGCACAACTGTCTTGTGATTAACCCCGGTGAACACGGCGAATTTGATGCCAAGGTTCATGCTGATTTCACAAGATTTGAATCAGGTGAAAACGGTGCAATTTCGGTTCTTGATATGACCGATTCTCACTATGGCAAAGCAAGCAGTGCAAAACGAGGCTTTTTCTTTACCGACAATCGCAAAAGCCTTGTTGTCCGTGATGAGCTTTCACTCTCCGAAGAATCGGACGTATATTGGTTCCTTCAGACGGAGCATCAGGTTACCATAGACGGCAACACCGTTAAGATTAAAGACAAAAACTCATCAAAATATATAACAGTTGAAATTTTGTCAAACAAAGATTTCACCCTTGAAGCTTCAACTCCCGAACCACTGCCGACTTCTCCGCACCCAAACGGACTGAAATCATTGGCAGGAAAAACAAGAATAATGCTCAAAACGAAGGCTTCGGGCAATGTGAATATAACTGCAAAGCTTACCCCCTATGATGTGAGCGGCAGTGATACAGAAAATTACAACACAGACATTGCAAACTGGAAATTACAATAAGGAGGAAAGAAAATGTTAAAAAAGATTACGGCTATTGCCACTTTGATTGTTTTTGCATTTTCTCTTTGTGTTTTTGCCTCAGACGAAAGTGTTGTGACCGAATATAACGGTCAGAATTATGTTACAAAAAATCAGATTTGGAATCTGGATTTTGAAGACGCAGACCTTTACTACGCCAGCAAAACCTCACCAAACATTGCAGATTCTTCAAAAAAGACTCTCTACAATGCGGCAGGTGACTATATCGGTGCCAACATAGGTTCAACCGCCAGTACCATTTCAATTGAAGAAAATACCGATGCAACAAACATGGAAAACGGCAGAAGCGTCTGTATGACCAGTGGAAACTCAAGTGATAATGTTCAGTTTAATAACCTGCTCACCACAACCTCAAACAACACCGTTGTTGTTTATGAAATGGACATCTGCACAAGTGATTTCAATGCCGCAAAGGGTTTTCATCCCCAGTTTTACACCAACGGTGGCTCAACGAAGGTCTGGGCAAACAAAGTCACCCTTAACAAAGCAGGCTATTTTGAATATGGCGGCAATGTGAAGCAGGCGAAAACAAATACATGGTATCATCTTATGCTTGTTATGGATATTCCTTCAGGCAAAGAGGTTTGCTACATAGACGGAGAATATCTTGGTGAAGCATCATTTAATACCACAGGATTTCACAGTATGTTCAAACTCTCGATCAGCTTTTCCGGAGGATTAAGTAAATTCTGGCTTGATAATTTTAATATTTATGAACTTACCCCCCTTGTTGAAACAGACAACGCCACAGCAGGCGAAGACTATGTTGAAGTAACATTTTCCGATTCAATCCCTGCCGATTATTTTGTAAAAGACGGTGAGGTTACAAACATCACTGCAAGCTTTGAGAAAACACCTGTTGAATTTATTTCCTGCACTGCATCTGAAGAAGTTGACAACACTCTCATTTTCAAGTCAAGCACTTCTTTTCCGTCTGCGGTTGATGTAAATTTTGACATAAGCTATTACGGTGCATCCGTAAAAGGTACAACCTCCACCGAACCGGCAGATGTTGATGTTAAAAATGTCTCTGTTGTTAGAGATGGCACAAGTTTTGCGGCAAGTGCCGAGTGTGTAAACAAAACAGAAGATGAATCTTCGATAATAATGATACTTGTTCTTTTTGATGATGAAGGCAAGGTTGTCAAAGTAAGCTCCACAGCTCAGACTGCCAACACAGACGGTCAGACTTTAAGTACAGAACTCAGCTGTGACAAGGCAACAAATGCCTATGTGTATTTCATGACCGACTGGACAAGTCTCAGGGCGTTTAAAGACGTAGTCTATTATTCTAAATGATGGGGAGGAGTGAATCTGAGATGAAAAAAGCAATAAAACTTTTTGCAATATTTATTGTACTTACAATTTTTTCGCAAGTTTCCGTTGTAGCTCTCGCATCTGAGAAAAGCTCCATTATCGTAGCCTATGATGCTGTTAACAAAGCTATTACCATAGACGGAACTTCAAATGCACCGGCTTTAAGCCCAGTTACGGTTAACGTGACACTTTCCGAAAACGGTGTACCTTCCGACAGTAACACCCCCGTGATTTCCGGCATGTTTTTTGCGGGTACAGATGGCAGGCTGACATATTCTGCTCCCCTTGCAGAGGATTTTCCTGCAGGCAAATACAATGTTTATGTGGGTATGATGCATCTTGAAAATGCCTATGTGGCAACTGTAATGGTGTTTGACAAAAACAGTCAGGAAACTGCCGATGTTATTGAACTTATCAATGACGTGAAATCTGCATCCGAAATGACAGAAGTTGTAACAGAGGGTGCAAGCGCACTTGGTATTGACAAAGACACCGTGGAAGACATGGGTGCCGTGTGCAAAACCATATACGGCATCATGAAGGCGGAAGGTGACTTTGATTACGAAACCTTTGACCGTGCGTTTAAAATGGGTCTTGCAGCTTGCCTTTTGAAAGACGGTGAATCGGTTGACACTGTTATGAATAAATATGCCGCTGTGTTTAACACAGATTATGACACATATGCATCTCTTGATGAAGATGTCAAAAAAGCATTTGACAACATTATAAAAAATGTTGATATGAGCGAAGGGTTTGTCGATTTTGAAGAAACCGAGCTTCTTGCAAGCCTGGTTGCATCAAAAACCAATGATGAATTCAAAAGTATAATTTCAGAAAATGAAGAATTTTTTGGTGTTGATACCGATGGCGACTTTGAAGATTTGTCGGTGAACAACCGGGCAAAGGTATATAAAACAATTTTTGGCGAAAGAAAAGACTTCCTCACTCCCGAAGATGTTGGCAAAGCCTTTGACAAGGCAGTTGACAAAATTGCAAAAGAAGCAGAAGACAAAAAATCCTCGGGAGGCTCCGGCGGTGGCGGAAGCAGCAGCGGAGGAAACAGCTTTTCTGTTGCAATTCCCGACACAAATCCTCCGTTTACAGCGCCCGAGGTGCAAAATCCCGTATCAAAGTATTCCGACATAAACGGTCACTTTGCAGAAAGTGCAATAAACACACTTTCCGACATGGGAATTATAAATGGCTTTGAAGATTCAACATTCAGGCCAAATGACAGCGTAACAAGAGCACAGCTTGCAAAAATGACAGTTTCCGCACTGAAAATTTCGCAGGGTGCAGATGTAAAAACCTTTGGTGATGTTACTTCATCTGAGTGGTATTATGAATGCATCAACATTTTGTCATCAAAAAATATTGTTTCGGGTGACGGAGCAAACTTCTATCCCAACAATCTTGTCACAAGACAGGATGCGGCTGTGATTCTTTACCGTGCCCTTGCAACGGTTGGCAAAAATATGAACGGTACGTTCAATTTTGCAGATATGGATACAGTATCTGAATATGCAAAAGAAGCTGTAGGTGCTATGGCATCAAACGGAATAATCCTTGGTGATGCATCGGGATTCCGTCCTCTCTCAAACCTCACAAGAGGCGAAGCGGCAGTTCTTATCAGCCGTATAATAAACGCAAACTGAAAGGAGAATGAAATATGCGTAAATCAGCAAAAAAACTAATTTCTTTGTTAATTTGTTTTGGTCTGCTTATCAGTGCGTCCCATTTCTCCGTAGTGTTTGCAGATGAACAGATGGTTTCGGTTTCAAATACTACCGAGGCAAAAGATGCCAAAGCACTCCTTGGCGCATTTGAAGCAGATGTTATTTCTGCAACCGACATGTCGGCTCCGGCAACAAGGGGAGATTTTCTCACAATTTTGATGTCTATGATGAATCTCACATCACCCTACGGTCCCGAAACAAAGTTTGCAGACATAGCTCAGGGTACACTTCTTGCCAATGCAACAAATTTTGCAGTTGCAACAGGCATCATTTCACCTGCCGACAAATTCTATCCCGATGCTCAAGTTACCTATTCCCAGGCATCAAAAATGGCAATTGAAGCTCTCGGAAGCGGCAAAAAAGCAGTTGCCCTCGGCGGTTATCCCTACGGCTACATTCGTCTTGCATCCGAAAACGAGCTTGACGAAGGGCTTTCGGGCAATGAGGCAATGACAGTGGGGGATATGTATATTATGCTTGCAAATCTTTGTGAAGCAAATGTATACTCATTTTCATCTTTTGAGTATTCTGAAGGTGTAACAAGCTACAACCTCAAAGAGGGCAAACCCTTTATGGAAGCATACATGGACATCTGCAAGGCAGAGGGGATTGTGGATGCGGCAAATGGTTCATATCTCTATGACGCTTTTGCCGATTTTGACACGGGATACATCAGCGTGAATGATGTTACCTATTCTCTTGCTGACGGTGTTGAATGTTCACTCGGTTTGAATGTTGAGGTTTTCTATAGAAACGAAGGCAAAGCAACCCGGGAAGCAGTCTATGTACGTCCCTTTGAAAATAAGATTAAGATCATTTCCTACAAAAACTATCCGGAGCTCTCCGGCGATAAACTTACATATTACGATGATTCGGACAAAGAAGCAAAGCTTTCGGTTGATTCGTTGGCGGCGATTTTGTATAACGGCAGAGCAGACGGTAGTATTTCAGCTTCCGATTTTGCCATTGATGCAGGTTACATAGAAGCAATAGACAACGACGGTGACAATGTTTATGAGGTTCTTTCAATTTGGGAGCCCGACTACCTTGAAATAGGTGCAGTAAATGTATATAACAATATCATTTACGATGCATACTACAAAACAAACATCAATCTTGACGACGGTGACATTACTTTCCAATGTGACAAAGAAATCCAAGCCTACAACGCAGGCGATGTTCTTGAAGTGTTTGTTTCGAATGACGGGAAATATGTCAAGGTAACAACAATGAACAACGTTGTTTCCGGTGTGGTTTCCGGCTATGGAACAAATGGTGAAGTCTACATTAATGATGTCAAATATGAAACTCATCCCTATTTTGACGAATTCTATCGTAAAAACATTGAGCTTTCAAAAACAATGAGTTTTGTTGTTAATGATGACGGACTCATTGTTGCTGCAAAATTTTCCGATTTATCGGAGTTTAAGTATGCATATTTTGATGCAATCAAGAAAAAAGACGGACTTTCTCCTGAAGTGCTGATTAAGCTTTATACCGAGGATGATGAAATTCTCGAAACAAAGCTTGCCGAAAAAATCAAAATTAACGGTTCAACCAAAACTGATGCTGAAGCACATGATATGATTTCAAGTCAAATCGGCTCAATAATCAAATATCAGGCAAACGGCGAGGGCAGGATAAGTGCCATCAATACTGGTTTGGACGATGAAGGAATTTATGAACCCGTTTCAGATGGTTTTGACACCCTCAAAAGATATCGTTTCCCCAACGATGAATCCGAAACGCTTATTTATTACAAAACCAGCGGATATTTCGTTCCTCATTTCACCATTAACACAAGCACCGCAATTTTTTGTGTATCACCCGACACAACTCTTGACGATGAGGAAAGATTTTCTATGGCAAAAACACTCACTTTCCTCGGCAACGATGAAAAAGTGCCGGCAAACACCTTGAAGGCATACAACGTGTCTGACACGGGTTGTGCAGATGCTCTCTTATACAGTGCCAAGGTGGATGATGATGTAAACATTGACTATGCACCATTCGGTATTATTGCAGAATGTACAGAAGCTCTCGATAATGATGGCGAGGAGGCATTCAAAGTTGTAATGTATATAAGCGATTCATATGTTACAAAATACATTGATAAAGATGCAGCTTTTGTAAAAGAGATGAATCTTGCCGATGGCGAAACACCGTTTAATATGGGTGATGTAATTCGTTATACAGAATCCGCTAATAGAATTACAAATGCTGCCAAGGATTTTGACGGTGCTGCAAAAACCCTTTTAAACAACGAAGGCGATAACAAAATGGTTCATTACTATTACGGGAAGATTTATGCTGTCGGATCATCATCTGTAGCAATCCTCAAAGATGATGGCTCTATAGCGTACGTTCCTTATACAATCAAAAATGTTTGCATGGTTGATGAAAACGATGTCTACACTGCTCCGAAAGATGTAATTGCCACCTATAAGCAGGCAGGCGACAAAGCAACAAAGATTTTGGTCAAGTGCAGATATTCGGCAGTTGCACAGGTTTATACTTTTAAATAAAATTCAAAGAAAGGTGGTTTATAAATATTTATAGATCACCTTTTCTACAGGAGATAATTTTATGAACATTACCCAAATTGATGATAAATCCATCCTGAAAGGAGCCAAACTTCTTTCGGAGTATTATTCTATTCCCGAAACAATTGAAATTCATGCCCAAAAAGGCGAAAAGCTTTCTGTAAGTTGGAGTGGAGACACGGTTCACATCACCTATCCAATTAAAGCTGCTTTTTTCAGATCATTAACCCATGTGGATATGATGCTTTCAAAAAACAAAAGAGAAAACATGGAAGAAACCGTATACTTTGATGAATGCGGTGTTATGTTTGATTTTTCAAGGGGACTTGTTATGAATGTGGAAGGTTTAAAAAAATACGCTTCCTACATGGCAAGAATGGGGATTAACACAATTTATCTATATACGGAAGATACCTATGAAGTGAAAGAATTTCCTTATCTCGGATATATGAGGGGGAGATATACCAAAGAAGAAATAGCCGAAATGGATGAGTATTGCGATTCCATCGGTGTTGAGCTCATTCCACACATTCAGGCTCTCGGTCACATGGGGAAATTTCTCATGTGGGACGAAGGTGCCCAGTTCAGAGATACAATTGATGTGCTTCATCCTGATGATGAAAACACTTTTGAGTTTATAAAAAAAGCAATTCTTACAGTTTCGTCATATTTCAAAACTAATAAAATTCACCTTGGAATGGACGAAGCAGGAAATCTTGGAAGCGGCAGATACTATGCAAAGCACGGTGCTGTTGACCGAAAAGACATTTTCCTTGATCATCTGAAAAAGGTTGTTGACTTCACAGTTGAATGCGGGCTTGTACCCATTATATATGACGATACTCTCGACAAAGTGTTGTCAGGTAATCAATTTGCCCGCTCTGCCAATACGGAAATTCCGAAAAGTGTTACAGATCGGCTTCCGAAAGGTTTTGTTCCTGCATATTGGAACTATTATTCCGAAGATATAAACGTTTATAAACAAAATATGGAGCTATATCGCAAAATGGCAGGAGACGTTATCTTCTGGGGAGGTATATGGACATGGCGTGGCGCAGCGTATGATGCTGTTATGACAGAGAGGCTTTCAAATCCCGGTCTTATGGCATGTAAAGAGCTTGGTATAAGAAAAGCAATAGGAAGCATATGGGGAAATAGCGGTGAATGTAACTATATTCACACAATCCACGGCTCTATGTATTTTGCAGAGCATATGTATTCTGTAAATGTTAATACCACGCTCCTTAAGGAAAGATTTGAATTTATCACTAAAGCAAAGTATGACGCTTTCATTGAAATGTCATATTATCATAATGACTATGACAATGAAAATAATTATAAGAGTTACATTGAAAGATATTGGGGAAAAAGATATTTCTGGGCAGATGTTCTTCTCGGACTTCTTGATTATGACCTGTCCCAAAAGCCCATGGCGTCATACTATGCAAAAACTGCAGAAAAATTCAAGAGATTTCTCGACAAAAATGACTCGTGGTATGAACATTATTTGCTTTGTTATAAATTTTTCGATATCCTTTCAAAAAAATGTTACATTGCAGAAAATCTAAAAACTGCCTATGATGAGAATAATCTCAAATTTCTTTCGGAATGTGTGCAAACATTTATCCCTGAGCTAATATTCGCCTTTGAAGAAACCTCGGCTCTTCACAAAAAATTGTGGTTTGAAATGAATAAACCCTTTGGCTATGAAGTTGAAGACATAAAATACGGCGGAATGATTAAACGCCTTCACAGTGCAAAAGAAAGATTGTCTGACTATCTCGAAGGGAAAATCTGCAAAATAGAAGAACTTGAGGAAACAAGACTTTCGCACACTCCCGGGGGCAGAAGAGTAGATTTCTCTGCTATCATGAGTGCTAAAGGTGAAATTATATAACAATGGAGAGAAAACAATGTATGATTTTAAAATAAAGAATATGGGAAAGTTTGATGTTGCGGTTTGCGGCGGCGGTGTTGCAGGCGTGGGAGCAGCGATAAGTGCGGCACGAAACGGCTCGTCGGTTGTTCTCATTGAAAGCACCGGTGCTCTTGGCGGCACTGCAACATCTGGTCTTATGGGAAATATAATTGACGGAGTAAACAAGGGCGGACTCATAAAAGAATGGCAGGATTTTTTGGTTTCGCACTCTCTCAGTCTTGCTCATGTAGGAAAGCGCTATGACGAATCCGGACAACCGGTCCCCGGAAGACTTGTGGATCACGAAGCTTCGAAATATTTTTTTGAAAAGGTGTGCGTCGAAGCAGGTGTCAGAGTGCTGTTTAACAGCATGCTTGTTGGTGCTGATGTGGAAAACTGTCACATACAAAGAGTTATGATTTCAACTCTTTGCGGAAATTATGAAATTTCAGCCGACATATTTGTCGATGCCACGGGATATGGCACGCTCTCAGAGCTTGCAGGACTGAAATGGGACATCGGCACTCCGCCGAATCCTGCAAGTATGAGCATCACTCTCGGTGGATTTCCCGAAGATTTTAACGGCAATGATACTGTTGAAGAAAAAACAGCATACGGAAAAATGCTCAAAGAAAACGGAATTAATGTTTCGTCTGAACAGGCAAGCTTAAAAAGAATGCCGGGAGCTTCGACATGGATTATGGGATATAACTTTGAATATGACGTATATCCCGATAACATAGTTCGTTTTTCCGATGCAATATTAAACAGCCGAAAAGAGGGATTTGAAACAATTCAATCTCACAAAAAGCTTAAAGGCTATGAAAAACTTCACATACAGTCAACTTCATCTTATTTTGGCCTGCGTGAAGGAAGAAGAATATATGGAAAATATCGCCTTACCGATGAAGATATTATCGAAGGAAAGAGATTTGAAGATGGAATTTGTCTTGTCACCGCAGGGGTTGATGTTCATAAGCTTAATTCAACCGATACAACCGAATGCTCAAGAGGTGTCAAAAGCAAACCCTATCACATTCCTTACCGTTGTCTTGTTCCTGAGGGGTGTGACAACATGCTTCTTGCAGGAAGATGCATTTCGGGGGATTTTTATCCTTTTGCATCATATCGAATGATTGGAAACATGACAACCGTTGGAGAAGCCGCAGGCTATGCTGCATCAATTTGTTCAAAGGAAAATGTAACACCCGAAAAACTTGACGGAAAAATTGTCAGCAAATATATTCGCTCTCGCGGTCACGAATTATAAAAAATGTTCCGGGCAGGCTTGAACAAATGCTCGGAACATTTTTTTATTTATGCGTATTGTTTCAGCTTATTTCCAATTCAGCACTTCCCAATCTTCGGGCGGTGTTCCAAGATCAATAACATCCATGGTTTTTCCAACTTCCAAAGCTGATTGATGTGCCATGAGGCCGGGAATGTTCCATCTTGCAACCTCCCATATGTTTGTGGGAGAAAGCTTGCCTGTTTCATAAGATCTGCAGAAATCGTCAATGAGAAAGTGATGAGTTCCGTTGTGACCGTTGTGTATTCCTTCAAATTCCTTTGGAAGTCTTGCCGTGGGCTGAACGGGAGATGTTTCTCTGAAACCTGCACCACTTGCAATGCTTTGAATTGCATCACCGTAGTTTTCTTCAATGTTTTTGTAGATGGATTCGGGCATCAGCTTTTGGGTGACATCTTTCATGTCAACGGTGTTGGGATTTTCCTTTTTCCATGTGGCAAGATGGTGACGTGCAACGGAAAACTCATAGCATCCGTCTGTACCGTAAAACTGTGAAATGTAGGTTTCCGGAGCGTGCCAGCCAACACATCTGTTTTCGCTGATTCTTGCAATACCACCGTTTGACAGCTCGAGGAGCATTGCAGTGTTGGAAAAGGGATTGTCATAAAGGTTTTGACCTTTTGTACCGTATATGTCGGTTCGGGGACTTTTTTCAAATCCGAAAGCTACAACCTTCTTTGCATATACTCCGGGCATGGCACTTAAAATCATTGAGGTTGAGTGAGTAGGGTAGAACATTGGAGGAATGCCGGCATACTGCCTCCAATCATCACCTCCGGAGCTTCGAAAGCTCATTTCCATGTTTCTCACATCGTGGTTATACTGGGCTTCACCGTATGTGAAATTTCCAAATGTACCTTTTTCAAATTCTTCACGGCAAAAGATTGCCGGCGCTCTGTAGAAGCCTGTTTCACCCATGGAGTAAGTCAGCCTTGTTTTTTCAACGAGTTCTTTGATTTCGATGATTTCGTCAATGCTGATTGAACACGGAACACTACTGTATACGTGTTTTCCTGCCTTTAGTGCTTCAATTGCCATTGAACCATGCTTAAAACGCTGGGTAAAGATTGCAATAGAGTTAACCTTGTCCGAGATAAGCGCTTCTTCAAAGCTGTTTATTATGTCAACGCCAAAATCCTTTGAATATTGCTGTGCTCTTTCTTCAATAAGGTCACACACATACACCTTTTCAACTGCAGGATGAGCCTTGAAAAGAGGCACAAAGTTTTTTGCAAATCTTCCGCAACCTATGACTGCGATTTTTATTTTATCTTTTGCCATTGTTATATTTTCCTTTCTGATTTTCCGATTATATATCCGTTTATGCCTTCAAATACATACTGACCGCTTTTTTGAAGCAGCATTGTTGAGCGTGAGTCTTTGAATGCGATGTTGATGTTCAGACATCCGAAATATGTGTCGATGACCTGAAGCATAATTGCAAAGGTGTTTTCATCTACCCATGCTCCCGATGATGCACATTTAAAAACTCCGTCTTCATTTTCGCCCATCATATCGAGGACCGGGCGCTCACCGAATGAAAATGAGCAAAGCTTGTTTTTACCATAATCAAAAGGAATGCGGTGAAGCTTTCCGCTCATTTCTATTTCAAGAAAACCGCCCGTTTTTTCAAAATTAAGCGAGAAAGAGGCCATGCCGAGGGGATTGTTTTCTGTTTTGTATTTTACTGCGTTAATTTTATCCGCAAGCGGAATATCCCAATTGCCGTACTGACAGATGAGCTCTCTTTTTGATGCATATTCCTCAAGCTTTTTATTAGCCTTAGCGTTTTCGGGTAGTGGAACATCTTTTATTTCGGGAATGAAATGTCTTGCCACTTCATGAAAAATAACGTGTCTGCCCGAACGGTCTGCCTGATTGTCCGAGGTTATAACAAAAAGAAAATCCTTTTCCGTGTCACAAACGGCAAGCTGGTCACCCATACCGATTAGTGAAAATCCCGTATTGTGGGTTATCCACGTGAGGTAGCCGTAACCGTTAGAATTAAATGAGGAAAACGTGCCGTTCTGGTCATTGTGGGATTGCTTTTTCGCAAGATTCTCCATGAAATCACGGTCAATATACTGTTTGCCGTTCCATTCGCCCTTTTGCATTATGAATCTTGCAAAAAGTGCCAGGTCACGGGTTGTACACATAACCCCGGAGTCGCCAACAGTAAATCCGCCGGGTTCTTTCAAGGTGTAGCTTTCTTTTGAAAAACCGATGTCAAGAAGCACTTTTTCTTTGAGATATTCAAGGAATGGTTTTCCTGTGAGTTTTTCGATTATGCAGCCCAAAAGAAACGAACCTATGCTGTCATATTCAAAAATTGTTCCGGGAACCTTGTTGGTTTTTTGTGCATAATATGCTTCAACACGGCTCTTATATTTTCCCCACCAGAAAATCGGTGAACCAATGTTGCTTTTCATTCGGAGCATATCACCGATTGTGCATTCATCGTGATATTCATCGGTGTTCTCGTTTCGAAATTCGGGGAAATAATCAACAATAACATCATCAAGGCTGACAAGTCCCTCTGTCACTGCCATGCCGATTGCCACAGCAACAAAAGTTTTTGAAACGGAATACATTCTGTGAAGAAAGTTCCCGTCAAAGGGCTTGTAGTAGCTTTCCAAAAACACTTTATTTCCTCTTGCCATAAAAAGACTATGGGTGTGGGCTCTGCAATCCTCGAGGATTTTTATGAATTTTAATACATTTTCCGATGAAACACCCACCGATTCGGGGCTTACTTTTTCAAACATCATATCTTCTCCTTCAGGGCTCTGTACGTTCTTCCCAGGAATGCTTGTAGAGCTCGTCTATAACATCCTTGTGTGCCTCACAGTGCATTCTGCCGTTAAAAAGCTCATTGTCTGCCGGATCTGCGTTTTCTGTGTATGCACGGGAAATATTTCCGGCATATCTCTCTTTTGTGTCCTGACAAAATCGGCTCCAATGCTGTCGCCATTCGCCGCATTTCAGAATTTGGCTCTGACTGTCAAATGCCGACATAATTGCTTCATAATCTTTGCCTTTGGCAAGCTCAATGCCTTTTCCCACAACTTTTACGGGAATAAACTCTACAGCCACTTTGTCGGTTATGTCAAGTGATGCAATCAAACCGCTTTGCCAGTGGGGGTGTTCGGTGTCATAATTGGTAAAATGAAAATTGCCCTGACCGTAGAGAATGTGACCGCCTTCAAATTCTTCGTAGCAACCTATGCAGTGACTGTGCTGACAAAGCACAACATCGGCACCGCTTTTTATCATGGCGCGGCAAGCCTTGAGAAGTCTTGGCGAAGGATATATGCTTTGCTCTCTGCCTCCGTGATAGGTGACAACAACAAAGTCGCATTCTTTTTTTGCATTTCTCACATCTTCAATTGTGTCAAAGGGGTCAAAGGGTCTTGCCCCGGGACGGTTTTCGAGAGCGTAGCAATATTCGTGTTCGCAAACGGCAATGATTGCAATCTTAATGCCGTCATTTTCAATGATGAGATTCTTTCTTGAATCTTCATAATCCTTGCCAAATCCGGTCACTGTCATACCGTTCGATGTGATTGCTTCAATTGTGTCGTTAACCCCGGGATAGCCGTAGTCAAAAATGTGGTTGTTGCTTATGCCGCAATCGGTTACGCCAATATCCTTCAAAACCTTGGCGGTTATGGGCGAAGCCTTAATGTTCGGGCCTTTTTTTGCTATTGGGGTATCCTTATCTGTAAGGGCACATTCAATGTTAACCAAAACTCTGTCGGCACCTTCGAAAACCCTTGGCACGTCATTAAACAAAAGCTCTTTGTTCTCTTTTAAAAATTCATCGTTACATTTTGATGTTGATACATCTCCGCAAATTATAAGTCTCATTTTCTTTTTTCCATAGCGGTAAAATTCCATTCTTTTTCCCGCTTCAACGTATCAAACTGTTTTGTGTCAAGCTTCCAGTCGTCACGTTCACGGAATTTCTTTTTGAACTTTCTTGTAAGAACGCCCTTTTCTTCAAGATGAATGTAGCATGCTCTGTCGCAGGCTCTTGCGCACAGTGAAGTTTTGTAGGAATGACCTGCAGGCGGATAGAAAAGCCCGCTGTCGAGAATCTCTTTTGCGCCTTCTGCATCAAAGCTTGCAGTTCCGTCTATAATTTCTTTTCGGTTTTCAAAATTCAAAAATGCATCGGGAGCCATGAACGGATTTTTTTCTCCTGTGCCACAGCTGTAATATACTGCACATCGCCACGGATCAAGACCTGTGTCTGTTATGGCATTTCCGGGGCAAGCCTTTATGCACTCTCCGCATCTGTCGCAAAGTGAGATTTTTTCTTTGGGGGTGGGCTCTGTTTCGGCATCGGTCAAAACAAAGCAATATCTGAAATAAGGACCAAATTCTTGGTTTATGATTTTTCCGCTCATGCCGATTTCGCCAAGTCCGCAAATTTCGGCGGATTTTTCAAAATTCATTTGATTTTCGGCATCTATATTTCTGAAAATAGCTGAATAATCCACTTCGGGATTGGTTGAATTTGCTTCATTCATAATAAGCTGGTTTCGTTTTTGAGGAATGGCATAGAATCCGTTTTGTTCTATCACAGATGTCACACGAAGCATTGCCATAGGCATGACGGTTTCTTCAATATTTTCAACGCCCATTGTGGTGTACTGATAATACACCGTGCCTTCCTCGACACCTCGGTATGCACCTCTCAGCACTCTGAATCCGAGAGCAATAACTGTTTTGACTTCGGGAAAAATTTTAAATATGGTATCATCTTTGGGAAACTGCGATGCCGGTGTAAATGTTATCACGTCGGCATCGTATTTTTTTGCGATTTCTGTTATTATATCTCTCATTTTTTCGCCTCCCTGCGGTGTTTTTCACAAGCAAGTTCACACTTTTTGCCGCAAAGGCAAGGAACATAGCCAAATTTTGTTTCGGGTAAAAAATTCAGACTTGAATATATTTCTCTTGCATTTTCCTCATCAAAGTGTTTTTCGCCGTTTATGATAATCTCTCTTTCGGGGTTGTCTTTTAAAAAGTCATCGGTCATAAAGGGGTTGGATTTGTGAGCACCACGGTAGTACACACTGCACTGCCAGGTGTCAAGACCTGCCTCCGACACAGCCTTCCCGGGGCACGCTTCAATGCATTTGCCGCATCCGTCGCAAACCTCACCTTCAAAAGGCGGGTCAAGCTCCAGGGGTGCATCGGTGATTATGTAGACAAATCTTAAAAATGTTCCGTATTGGGGATTTATGATTTTGCCGTGAAGTCCTTTTTTGCCGAGACCGCAAACCTCTGCCGCACGGTCGGTGTCGATGATGACTTCGGGAGTTGGCTTCCCTTCTTCAACGGGGGATGAATGAATTAATTCATACACATCTTTAACCTCGGGGTTAAACGTCTTGTCGCCTTTGACCTTCATTCCGGGAACTGTTCGCTGAAGGCAGGCATCGTAGCCTTCATTTTCAATTATTCCGCCAAGCTTTAAAAGAAAGATTTCGGCAAAGGTCTCATCAATATATTTAACGCCGAGGCTTGTGTAGTTATAGAACTGAGTTTTTGACTCCATTGTCTTATAAAAGCCTTTTGGCACAGGAATTGCACAGCCTATAATTGCTTTTGCCTTTGGCAAAATGCTGAAAGGATTATGCTCAGGTGCAACATCTTTCATAAGACTGACATCACCAATTCCGCAAAGCACTGCACCAAGCTCTTTTGCTTTTGATTTTATAAATTCACTTGTAAGCATTTTTCACCCTCCTTATCGGTCAAGCTTCCATGGCTTTTTTGTACGTAGGGGTTCTTTGAATCTGCCCTCCATGCATCCGCCTTTTTTCTCAAGCACCGAAACACATCCTCTTATGCAACCTCCGCATTTTGCCATATTATATCCAACCCAAGAGGGGAAATATTTTGCAAGGGATGTGTAAATTTTAGTTACTTCCTCTTCGTTTGCTTCATTTGTCACACCCTCCAAAAGGTCGAGAGTGCCGTTTTCGTTTTTGTCAAAAACCTCTTTGGGGACAAAGGGGTTGAAATATCTTCCGCCGTGGGTGTAGAATGCATAGCATCTCCACATATCAATGTCGCCCCATTCACAAATCTTACCGTCAATGTTAACTCGAATGGCGTTTTCGGGAGCAATGGGCGGTATGCATCCTCCGGGGCATTCTCTCACGCAGGCTCCGCATCTTCTGCAAAGTGGTTCTCCGCTGTACATTTCGTCATACTCGTCAAACTCTGCATCGGTAAAAATGAATGCTACTCTTTGAAGCGGTCCGAATTCGGGAGTGAGAAGCATTTTGCTCCAGCCGATTTCGCCAAGACCGCAGGCAACCGCCGCAATTCTGAACTGAAATTGCAAATCGGGAGGTATTTTACCTTCCTCTGCTTCACGAGTAAACTGAACACTGCGGTGGTGGTTTGTCCTGGTTTTGGCATTGTTGATGACTTCAATCTGTTCTTCCGGCGAAAGTGTGTTTCCCGGAGAGCCGTCCATGTCGGATACAATTCCTCGTGCACCGGTGTTGCGGTATACAAATGCCTCATAGCCTTCATCTTCAATTACTCTTCCAACATGGTGAAGCACTGCAGGAGCATAGATTTCATTTATTCCGCCATATGCCATAGACGGATACTGATAAAACTGTGTTCCCTCTTCAATACCTCTCTGAACTCCGCGGGGAATTCTGAACACAAAGCCGATACAGCTTTTAACCCCGGGAAAAAGAAACTGAGGGTTCATTTCCTTTGGTGCACCGTTCCAACGAGAGATGGGTGCAATACCGCAGGCATCGGCACCTGCTTCAAGTGCTGCCTGCTTGATAATCTCATTTTTAAGCATGGTTATTCCTCCAAGTTTATAAGACAATTTTCTGTGATTATATATTTAAGACTCTCATCCGATACAACCGATTCAATGCGGCTGTTTTCAAGAAGATAAGTATAAATTGTGCCCGTGTGATTAGGTTCAAGCAAATCAAGGGTGCTTCCAATGTACTTTTGGTTATCTATGTACGCCTTTAGAATTTTTTCGGGATTTTGGCTGACCCTTGTGGCAAGCTTCATAGACGAAAAAAGGGTTTCATAAAGATAAATGTCTTCCGGGCGAATGAATCCTGTGACATCAAGAATTTTGAAAATGTTATTCTTTTTCTTCAAAAACTCATGACAAATTCCCGAAAAAGCATAGCCGTTATCCATCTTTGAAATTTCACTTTCGTGGGAAACAAGGTTGTCGTGAAAGGTGTGCGCACTGCAGTTGTTAAGGCATCCGCTGTTGGCAAGGGCATATAGTTTTTTTTCGGTTTTGTCGCACCAATCCTTTATTTTACGTATTTTGCAAAAATCTCTGTTAAGCTCTCGCTTTATGTAGAAGCTGTCAAAATAATCTTCAACATATTCCATGCCCTCAATTGACCCTATGCCCATATTTACCGATGCTCTCACGTCAAGGCCGGAAAAGTTTGATTTGATAAACTTTGCAACAAGAGGAGATGTTGTTGTCACAGATGACAGATTAAAATTTTCAACACAATAATCTGTTGTATCACCGATTTTTTCAAAAAACGCTCTCGATTGGCTGTCTTTTCCATAGCAGGTTGCATTAAAAAGAATGTTTGTATTAATTCCCGAATCTGCAATTAATTTTAAATCTTCAATTTGTTTTTGTTGTGCCTCCCACGGAGTCATATCTTTGCAATTGGTCTGGATGTTTCTTCCGTTGGGAAAATCCCCCCACGAAAAATATACCTCCGAAATATGTTCTTTTCGTTTTATTATGCTTTCAACAAAGCTGTAATCTTTAAAAAGCTGATAGCCGATAAAGTATTTCATTTGCTTTCACCTCTTACTATTGACTATAGCACAAATTGCTGATATAATGTATAACAATAAAAACACAAAATATAACAAAACAAAGATTTATATTGCCTAAAATTTGAATTTTCGGAGGTTGAAGATATGCTTATATCCGACATAAATCCGCACATACGTCATGCCAATTTGATTACCACTCCTTTCAAAATGCGTAGTGAACCAAGCATTTGCATGGATTGCCGTCTTTTCTTTTTTGAAAATATTTCCGGTTGGTTTTTCTTTGGCGGGGAAAAACATAACATTTTAAATAATACCGCAATTTTCTTTCCACCGGAAACCGAATATGAGCTTGATATTAAATTTAATGAAAACGCCGGATTTTATGTGTTTAACTTTGACCTTACAAACATTCACTGTGACATAAAAAATGGATTTGGCACACCGCTCAAAAGCGAGTTTGACAAATCCAAAGTACCTTCCTATGAAATGTCGGAGGAATTTTCAAAACCAATTATAAAAAACATTGCCCATGTAAAAGGAATGCTTGGCAAATGTGTGAACAATTTCATACTTAAAAACACCTTTTACAGAGAAGCTTCGTCGGCACTTCTCAAAATGATTCTCCTTGAACTTGTTGGAGAAGAAAACCACAATGCTTATTCCGAGCTTTGTAAAAATGTGCTGGATTATATATCCGAAAACTACAAAACTTCTTCACTGACAAACGAAACAATATCCGCTCATTTTAACTACCATTCTTATCATCTGAGCAGCATTGTAAAATCCGAAACGGGAAAAAGTCTCCATCAGTTTCTCATATACTATCGTCTTCGAAAATCAAGAGAGCTTCTTGCTACAACTGAAACAGAAATATCGGAAATCGCATGGAAATGCGGATTTTCTTCTGCTGCATATTTTACAAAACTTTTTAAACAAAACATCGGCATAACTCCCGGAGATTATCGCAGGAGATATACCGATTTGGGTTTTTGATGTTCAGTTTTCTGCTTTTTATACTTTTAAATAAAAGAAACAAGACATCATCAAAATGTTTTTGTTGATGTCTTTTTACATAAGGAATTAAATTTAGCCTTAACATCCAAAACTGTCTTTAGTGTTGGGTGTTAAGGCTACTTTTGTTCGAATGGTGTGATGTATATAAAATTATGATCACAGTACGAGGCATGTTTAGCCTGCTTTTTAAAAACAAAATATCAGTCAGTTAAAATTCGCTTGTGTGAGGTGTCGAAATCAATTCGTCGTGTATCGTAATATCAAGTTGTTTTACGGATTCTCTCTGAATTTAAAGTTATCAATATATCCAACAAAAGGTGTTTTGTGGTCTGCACGAAATTCCACATAGGAAACATCCTTTGTGGGTCGCATTTGGGAATAACCGTTGTGATAATAGGTGCTTGTGTCTTTGAGCACTCCGTCGAGATAATACTCGGTGGTTGCCGTGTTGCAATCAGGCTTATAGACAATTTTTATGGTGTGGTAGGTTCCCCACCAGTCACCCGAATTATTGCAAAGCCATTTGCTTGTGTCTGTTGTGCGGATAAAACGGTTGTGAGAATCGTATTTTCTGAAAGCCACCCACACAGCTGTATCCCAACTTCCTATGGTGCTTATCATGTATGAATTGTTACCGGAAACCGGTTCAAAACGAATGTCATATTGAACGGTGAAACCTTTTGAGCCTGTGGAACCCACATCAAAATACACTACGGGAGAAAGAGTTCCGTCTGATGTGATTTTTATGGATTTGCCGTGTCCGTCTATGGGGTCGTTACAAATATCAACATCACCCGAGTATCTGATGCCGATGTCTTTTGGCAGGTCGCCAATAGGTTGGTCATCAAAACTACGGTTATATTTTGCAGCAGGGATAATCTTCTTTGTAGGCTGAACTGCCATAAGTTTTTGCTTTATGTCTCCGGGTCCGATTTTTCCGTCAAACAGAGTGGGAACAGGAAGTCCGAGAGCACCGTACATGCCGTTTCGGAGAGAAACAACCATCGATGCACCGCTCATTTCGCCCTCTCTCAGGTTGAGACCCTGAAGCACACCTTTGTTTCCGCCTGCTCCACAATCTGCATAATATGAATATGATCCGTCATCGCAAAGCAGAGCCAGGATTTTTTCTTCGGTATCCTTCAAAAGTTCGGGAAGCTTTTCGTAGAATCTGTCAAGTGCCGCTTTGTAGGCAGGATTTCCCAAAACATCCTTTTGAGAATATTTTGCATTTTTAATGAGTACCCAAGGATTTGCAAGGTCGCAGGCATGCCATCCGGTTTCATCGGAGAGCATAACTGTCATGGTGCTGTCCATGAGTTTGTCAAAATATGGAATTGTTACATATCTTCCGCCAAGACTTGCGTAGTAGCTTTCTCCATAAATTGCAGAAACCTTGTAGGTTCCGCTCATGGAGTCGTAGTTCACCTGATCAATCCAGTCACCGGTTTCGGGGTCAATGGCACTGAAAAATCCCGTTCTCGGATTCATGTGAGCATTGATAAAGTCAATAACACAATCATAATATTCATTTCCTGCACTTCTTATACTTCCAAGATTGGTGAGAAGAAGCGAACCGGTTGAATATACACTGGAAAACGAGAGCGAATCAAGCCAAGCCTGAAAGTTTTCAAGAGATGCATAACGCTCGGATATATCTTCGGCATTAAGGGTTGCAATTGCGTTTGCTTCTTCAAAGCATTCATCGCAAAGGTTGTTGTCATTTTCGACTATGGGCTCAATCGATGCAAGAGATGCTGTTTTTGGAACTGCCGTTGCACCAAACATCCTTAAAACCTGAGATGCGCCGGAACTTTCGTAGGCACGTTTGCTTTCGTTGATATATTTTCCCCAGGGGAGTTCATACCAGAACCCGTCTTCGGGATTGTAATACTGACGGGAAAAGGCAATCATTTTTTCTTTCATTTCATCGGTGAGAAATTCGGAGGGGTTGTTTTTGTTGACAACTCCAAGGGTGTTCAGCATTCCGATGCAGTTTGCCGTTGATTCTCTGTCGGGCAAAAAGCCAACGGTATCCTTTGAACTCTTTTTAAAATAAAATCCGCCGGATTCGGGGTCATAGAGATTAACAATCCAGTCAATGAGTTTTTCGGAATAGCAATTTTCTTCAATGCTTTGCAAAACTGCATAAGCCTCCGATGAATAATCCGGAAAAATGGCAAGTCTTTTTTGAAGGTTTGTGCTGTAATAGGTTTTATACCCAAAGCTTTCAGCCAAAAACACAGCGGGAATCATAAGTTTTCCGTTTTTAACCACGGGAGCGGCAGAAAGAGCTTTTTCGTCGCCATTTACCCAAGCCGCTTCGCTGTCTGCCGTAAAGATGACTGTGGTATTATCTTTTGTAACAGTCAAAACACCGGTTTCACTGTTTAAGCTATGACCAAGTCCCATAGCAGAGCACAAAACATCTGACTCGGCAAGGATTGTGCCGTTTGTCATCAGTGTTTCTTCTTCAAAATTTAAAATTGTATCGCAAAAAGAAATGTAATATTTTGACGTGACTGATGCCGCAGTTGCAGAGCTTGCCGGGAAACAAATCATCGGCAAAACCATAAGACATATTAACAGAAGTGACAGAATTTTTCTTTTCATAATTTCATTCCTTAATCATGTTTGCTTTTTTCGCCGCAAAAGGCGGCTGTAAGGTCAGCGTTATAAAAGACAAACCGAAGCATATGTGCCGAAACCGTCATGTGTGACGTCTTCGGTAATTGTGCTTCGGCTATTTTAATTATATATCAAATTATATTTTTGTGTCTATAACTTTTTGAGACTAATTAATTTTGAAATGTCTTTATTGTACAGTATTAAAAGCAAATTTTACCCGGATTAAGAATGTTTTTGGGATCAAACACTGCTTTAACACCCTGCATAATGGCAATGGGAGTTTCACCGTATTGCTTTTTGAGATACTCCTTCTTTGCATAGCCTATTCCATGTTCACCCGAAACAAGACCGCCAAATTCTTCTGCTTTTTCATACATTCTGTCAAAGCATTTTTTGAGAACATCTTCCCATTCTTTGTCACCAAGCTCATCACGGCAAATATACACATGAAGGTTGCCGTCTCCTGCATGACCGAAGGAAGGAATACGAACTTTCATTTCATCGGCAAGGCTGTGTGTGAATTTTATGAAATCGTCAACCTTGTTAACAGGAACAACAACGTCACATTCGTCCATTTCGGTGGTGGAAGCCTTGATTGCTTCAAGAAATGCTCCTCTTGCAGACCATACAGACTTTTTGCGTTCTTCGGTGTCCACAATATACACATCAAGCGCACCAATTTCAAGACAAAGCTCGGCAAGCTGTTTCATGTCGGCATCCACCTGTGCATCGGTGTTGCCGTCTATGGTAAGAAGGATGTATGCATCGTTTTTGGTGTCGGGGAAACGCTTTCCGAGATAGCTTTCCGAGAAGAGGATTGTGTCACGGGACATATATTCAATGGCAGTGGGAGTGATTTTCGAGCGGAAAATCTTCGGCACGGCTTCAATGGCACTTTTCATGTCGGCAAAAGGAACAAGAAGGCTCACCGAGTGTTTGGGAAGAGGAACAAGTTTTAGAACTGCTTCGCAAATTATACAAAGTGTTCCCTCCGAACCTATAACCATGTCTTTAAGGCTGTAGCCCGAACTGTTTTTGGCAACTTTTCCGCCAAACTGCTGGATTTCGCCGTTTGGCAAAACAACTGTGAGTGCTCTCACATAATCTCTGGTAACACCATATTTGACAGCTCTCATGCCGCCTGCATTGGTGGAAATGTTTCCGCCTATGGTAGCGGACTTTTCACCGGGATCGGGCGGATAGAGAAAATCATTTTCTTCGGCAAATGCCGCAAGCTCCATGAGCAGAACTCCCGGCTGAACCGTTACTGTGAGAGTGTCGGGGTCAAGCTCTAAAATTTTGTTCATTTTGGTTGTTTCAAGAAGAATTCCCCCCATGATGGGTACTGCCGCACCAACAAGACCTGTGCCGCTTCCTCTCACGGTTACGGGAATGGTTTTTTCATATGCAAGCTTCATAACCTCCGAAACTTCTTCGGTGGTCTGAACTCTAACCAGGCAGTCGGGCATTTTTTCTATGCCGCCAAGCTCATCATGAGAATAATCTTCGTTAATTTCATCGCCGCAAAGGCAGTTTTCATTACCGACAATCTTTTTGAGAGCCGCAATATCTTCGGCTGTGATTTTGTTATACATCTGCTTTTGCCTCCTTTATCTTTTCAATAAGATCGGGAACAATTTCGCCTACATCACCAACAATTGCGTAGTGAGCAACATCAAAAATGGGGGCTGTTTTATCGGTATTGATTGCCACAATGCAATCGGAAGATTTCATGCCTGCGGCAAACTGAACTGCACCGGAAATACCGAGACAAATGATGAATTTCGGTTTAACGGTTCTGCCCGAAAGTCCAATCTGATGCTTGGCATCATAGATGTTGCCTTCAACAAGAGGCCTTGAGCATGCAACAACGCCGCCAAGAAGGTCGGCAAGCTCTGCGGCAAGTGCACGCATAGACTCACTCATAGCTCCTCTTCCCACGGCAACAATAACATCTGCTTCGGAAATATCAATGTCTTTGGGTTTGTCAACCGATGAAATTACCTCAACCGTTGTTTTGAGCTTTGCACCGTCAATATCCATTGCCACAACCTCGCCCGAGATCACATCGGAGGGCTTTGGTTCGGAGAATACTTTGTAACGTACTGTGCAGAACTGCGGACGGGTGTTTGGCGAGATAATCTGAGCCATAATGTTTCCGCCAAATGCAGGACGAATCTGCACAAGGTCGGTGTTTTCTTTCATTTCAAGCACTGTGCAGTCGGCAGTGAGACCTGCTTTGCATCTTGCCGCAACTCTGGGGGCAAGCTGTCTGCCAAGATTTGTTGCACCAACCATGATTGACGAAGGCTTGATTTTTTCTATAAAATCATAAAATGCTGCCGCATAGGGCTCAACAGTGAAGTTTTTGAAAGCGGAGTTGTCATAGACAAAAATTTTGTCAACACCGTAACGGCGGAGTTTTTCAACCTCTTTTTCAATTTCGGAGCCGATAATCAAAACATAAACCGGGTGATTTATAACTTTTGCAAGCTCTTTGGCTTTGCCGATTAGCTCATATGTAACTCGGTGAATTTTTCCCAAAGAGCAGTCTGCATAAACGCAAATTCCTCTCCATTCGTCTTTGTTGACGGTCTCTATAGTTTCTTCCACATATTCAACCGCACCTTCGCCTTTTCTTACGCACATCTTACACATTTTGCAAGCCGATGAAATGTCAAGTTTGCCGTCTGTGTAGGAAATCGCCCCGAACGGGCATAATTTTATGAGATTTTCAGCCTTTTCGGCATTAATCATATTCTGATTGATTTTTAAGCTTCCCATGATGCCCTCCTTATATGAGCTTGCGGTCGCAAATCAGCGAGAAGAGACTTTCTGTCTGCTGTTCAGCGGTGCCGTCGAAGCTTGTTTTTTCGGTGTTTTTCTCGGGTGGGAAAATTCGTTCAACCTGTGTTGCCGAGCCCGAGAGACCGTAGTGTTTTTCATCTTTATCGTCAAAATCGTTCATCGAGAGAAATTTTACCGCATCTTCCGTGAGAGTCTTTTTAACTTTGTAGGACGGAAGTCTCGGAGAGTTTATGTCACCCTCTGCGGAAATAAGGCAGGGGAATTCGGCTTTCATTGTAACAACCTTGTTGTCAAGAGAAGCGGTGAGTGTCATGCCTTCCTTTGTAACCTCATCAACCGAAAGAACGTTTGAGATGTTTGGAATGCCAAGGTATTCCGAAACCTCGGAGCCAACCTGGGCAGTGTCACCGTCAGTGGTCTGTTTGCCGCAGATGATAAGGTCAAAATCGCCGATTTTCTTGAGACCCTGAGCAATGGTGTAGGCTGTTGCCAAAACATCCGCTCCTGCAAACTTGCGGTCAGAGAGCACCGTGCCCGATTTTGCACCCATGCAAACCGATTCTTCGATAATTGCCTTTGCCTGAGGGGGACCCATGGTTATTGTTTCAACGCTTCCGCCATATTTTTCACAAAGCGAAAGTGCCAGTTCAAGAGCATACAAATCATAAGGATTCATTTTGCTCTGAACGCCGTCTCTTTTCAAGACCCCGGTTACGGGATCGACTTCAACATTTGATGAACCCGGAACCTGTTTTATACATACCAAAATTTTCATTTTCTGCTCCTTTCCGACTTCTTTTGTCGGCATACTTTCCATTAAATCAAATTATAACATAAATTTTCATGGTGGTCAACTGTTATCGACTTTTTATTGCTGAAACGCGAAAATTTTTTTCATGAAAATTCGGTGTTTTGTATCTTTACACCACTAACAAAAAATGATATAATAATTATGATATTCAATTTAAAGCGGTGAACAATATGTCAAAAAAAATTAAAATAGGAAACACATATATCGGCGGTGGAGAAAGCGTTAAGATTCAATCCATGTGCAACACCAAAACAAAGGATGTTGAATCCACGGTTTCACAGATTCTTTCTCTTGAAAAGGCAGGATGCGAAATAATCCGTGTTGCAGTGCCCGACCGGGAGAGTGCTAAAGCAATTGAGAAAATCAAAGAAAAGATTCACATTCCTCTTGTGGCAGACATTCATTTTGACTATAAACTTGCCATTGCCTCAATGGAGGCAGGGGTCGACAAGGTTCGCATAAACCCCGGCAACATCGGAAGCGAGGAAGGTGTGCGCCTTGTTGCAACCGAAGCAAGAAAAAGAGGGGTCTCCATCCGCATTGGGGTGAATTCCGGTTCGATTGAAAAGGATATTCTTGCCACCTACGGTCACCCTTGCCCCGAAGGTATGGTTGAAAGTGCAAAAAGACATATTGATATGCTTACAAAATATGATTTTGACGACATTGTTATTTCGCTGAAATCCAGCAGTGTTCCCCAAACAATTGCCGCCTATCGGCTCATGAGCGAAAAATATGACTATCCGCTCCACCTTGGCGTGACCGAAGCAGGCACATTCATCGGCGGTGCGGTAAAATCGGCAATAGGCATAGGCTCACTTCTCAATGACGGCATCGGTGACACAATAAGAGTTTCGCTAACCGACAAACCTGAAAATGAGATTCTTGTTGCCAGGGAAATCCTGTCATCTCTTGAGCTCAGACAGTTTGGTGCAAGATTTGTTTCATGCCCCACCTGTGCAAGAACAAGTATCGATCTTATCGGTCTTGCAACAAGGGTTGAAAATTATATTAAGACAATTGACAAAAACATCACGGTTGCCGTTATGGGCTGTGCGGTAAACGGACCCGGCGAGGCAAGAGAAGCCGACATCGGCATTGCCGGCGGAAACGGTGAGGGTCTCATCTTTAAAAAAGGCGAAATTGTGAAAAAGGTTAAAGAAGAACAGCTCTTTGATGAGCTTTGCAAAGAAATAGAATCAATGTGAGGTAAAAAATGTCTCCTACCAATGTAAAACTTTCGGATGTTTTTCCAAATTGTGAAATCCCCGAAGAATTATCTGACGTTTGCATATATACAACCGATGCAAATGCAACCGAAAGAACCATGTCCGTAACAGTTCAGGCAACGGACATTATTCCCTATGGAGTTATTGAGAACTTCAAAAAGTATATAGCAGAAAAATATGCTCTCTCAAGCTTTGTGCTTAAGGTTAGATATCAGGATCTCGATATTGCGGACATCGACACAAATCTCTACTACTCAAATCTGATTTTCTATGTGAATGAGCTTATTCCCGGGGTGCGTCACATTTTTCAGGACAGCTTTGCCGATTTTTCAAACAACACCTACACCGTTCACTGCAAATACGGAATTCAGATGATTGAGGCAACAGGGTGTGAGGAAATGCTCAAAAGACTTGTGCAGTCGCAGCTTGGGTGCAGTGTGGATTTTGTTTTTGTGGATGAATGCAACCCCGAAGAAATTGAAAAACTCAAAGAAGAAAGCATTAAAAAACTTCCTAAAATAGAATATGTTCCCGAGAAAAAGGAAAGTAATCCCGAAAAGAAGGAAGAAAAATCTCCCGATGAACCGTCCGAAATTATTCTTGGAAAACCCATCAAAGAAGACCCGGTTGAAATTTCGTCAATTTCTCCCGATGATATGGGCGATGTGGTTATAAAGGGCATAATCATGAACCCCGATTCCCGTGAGCTTCGTAACGAAAAAGTGCTCTACACCTTCTTCATTGCAGATAATCAGTCTGCATATTCGGCAAAATGTTTTCTTACCAAAAAGCAGTTCGGCGAAGTTAAGGGCAGACTTAAAGACGGTGTTTGCGTTAAGGTTAAGGGAAAAGTGCAGTATGATAACTTTAAAAAAGAAAACACCATAATGGTGAACCACATTTCCGAAGACAAAATGCCCACGCGAAAGGATAATGCCGAAATCAAGAGAGTTGAGCTTCACATGCACACCAAAATGAGCCAGATGGACGGCATGACCGATGCAAAAACTCTTGTTAAGCAGGCGATAAAATGGGGTCACCCTGCCGTTGCCATAACCGACCACGGAAATGTGCAGGCGTTCCCTGATGCAATGCATGCCGCCGAAAAAAGTGACCTCAAGGTTATTTACGGCATGGAGTGCTATCTCATAAACGATTCACGCACCGTTGTCTATGGCTCATCCTCTGCCGACACAAACGGTGAGTTTGTTGTTTTCGACATCGAAACCACAGGTTTTAGCGCTGAAAATGACCGTATAATAGAAATTGGTGCGGTGAGGGTTAAAAACCGTGAAATCACAGATACATTTTCGGTGTTTGTGAACCCCGAAAGACCAATTCCCGCAAAAATAACCGAGCTTACGGGCATAGACGATGACATGGTTAAAGATGCCGATATTATTGAAAATGTCATAAAGGATTTTTATGAATTTGTGGGTGATGCTGTTTTGGTTGCACACAATGCTTCCTTTGACACTTCATTCATCAAAGCAAATGCACGCAGATGCGAAATGCCCTATGCTTTTTCGTGCATAGACACCTTGGAGCTTGCAAGGGGGCTTGTTCACGGAATCAAAAACTATAAGCTCAACACCCTCTGTAAGCACTTTAACATCAGTCTTGAAAATCATCACCGCGCCTGCGATGATGCCGGCGCAACTGCCGACCTTTTGATTGAGCTCTTTAAACTCCTCAATGCAAAGGATGTTGAAAAGCTTTCGGATGTAAATACCGCTCTTGCAGGTGATGTGGATTTTAAAACCCTCAGACCCTATCACTGTATTATCCTTGCAAAAGACCTTGTGGGGCTTAGAAATCTCTATGAACTCATTTCAAAATCATGTCTCGAATATTTCCACAAACGTCCACGCATACCGAAAAGTCTTTTGCAGTCCAAAAGAGAAGGGCTTATTATCGGTTCTGCATGCGAAGCGGGAGAGCTTTATACCGAAATCCTTAAAAGTCCCTATAACCCGGACTTTGATGAGCTTGAAAAAATCATTGAATTTTATGATTATCTTGAAATTCAGCCTCTCGGTAACAATCAGTTCCTCATTGAAAACGGCACTGTTTCCGGTGCGGAAGACTTGAAATACATAAACAAGCTCATAATTGAGCTTGGTAAAAAATACGGCAAAATGACCGTTGCTACCTGCGATGTGCATTTTATGAATCCCGAAGACGAAATCTTCAGACGAATTCTCATGGCAGGCCAGGGTTATTCCGATGCCGATTCACAGCCTCCGCTATATTTCAGAACGACCGACGAAATGCTTCGGGAGTTTGACTATCTCGGAGATGAGCTTGCTTATGAGGTTGTTGTTGAAAATACAAACAAAATTGCCGAAATGACCGAAAAGATAAATCCGGTTCCTCCCGACAAAGCGCCCCCTGTTATTGAAGGCTCCGATGACCTTCTTCGTCAGCTTACCTATGACAAGGCAATAAGCATTTATGGCGAAAATATGCCACAGCTTGTGCGTGACCGAATGGATGTTGAGCTTAATTCCATCATCAACAACGGCTATTCCGTGCTCTATATCATTGCACAAAAGCTTGTTGCGAAATCACTGTCAGACGGCTATCTGGTAGGCTCCAGAGGTTCGGTTGGTTCGTCTTTTGTTGCCTTTCTTTCGGGCATCACCGAGGTAAATTCACTGCCTCCCCACTATGTGTGTCCCGAATGTAAATATAACGAATTTTTGTCCAGTGAAGAAGTGGGAAGCGGATATGACCTTCCGCCGAAAAACTGCCCGGAATGCGGTGCGGAAATGATTGCCGACGGTCAGGATATTCCGTTTGAAACCTTTCTCGGCTTCTCGGGTAACAAAGAACCCGATATTGACCTTAACTTCTCCGGTGACTATCAGCCCGTGGCACACAAATATGTTGAAGAACTCTTCGGCACAGGGCATGTTTTCAGAGCAGGTACAGTTGGTACGGTTGCTGAAAAAACTGCTTACGGTTATGTTAAAAAATATTATGACGAGCGTGGTCAGTATATTTCCAATGCACAGGCTGAAAGGCTTGTGAGAGGTTGCACAGGTGTTAAAAGAACCACGGGTCAGCATCCCGGTGGCATTATTGTTGTTCCCACCGAGCGAGATGTGCATGAATTTTCTCCCATACAGCACCCCGCAGACGATGTGAAAAGTGATATCATCACACTTCACTTCGACTATCACTCCATCGACCAGAACCTCTTGAAGCTTGACATACTCGGACACGACGATCCCACCGTTATAAGAATGCTTGAGGACCTCACGGAGATCGACCTTACCAAAATCCCCATGGGTGACCCTGCCACAATGAGTCTTTTCAGTTCCACCGAAGCACTTGGTGTAAAGCCCGAAGACATCGAATCGGAAGTCGGTACCTATGCCGTGCCGGAATTCGGAACGAAGTTTGTTCGTCAGATGCTTCTCGACACCATGCCCACCACATTTTCGGAGCTGGTTAGAATTTCGGGACTTTCTCACGGAACAGACGTTTGGCTCAACAATGCTCAGGATCTCATCAAAGCAGGCACGACAACTCTTTCCAAGGCAATTTGTACCCGTGACGACATTATGATATATCTCATTCACCACGGTCTGCCAAATGATATGGCGTTTAAAATCATGGAAAGTGTGCGTAAAGGTAAGGGCCTCACTCCCGACATGGAAGCTCTCATGAAAGAGCACGATGTTCCCGACTGGTACATAATGTCGTGCAAAAAAATCAAATATATGTTCCCCAAAGCTCATGCCGTTGCCTATGTTACCATGGCATACCGCATTGCCTACTGTAAGGTGCATTATCCCAAGGCTTTTTATGCAACCTATTTTACCGTTCGAGCCGATGATTTTGACTATATTCTCATGGGTGGTGGAAAAGAAAAACTTCTTGAAAACAAACGTATGCTTGAAGCCAAGGGAAACGAGATGAGTGATAAAGAGAAAAACGTTGTCACCATTATGGAAGTGTGCAACGAAATGTATGCACGAGGCATCAAGTTCTTGCCTGTCGATCTTTATAAATCTCATTCATTTAAATTTAAACCCACGGATGAAGGCTTGCTTCCGCCGCTTAATGCTTTGCCCAATCTTGGCACCAATGCCGCCAAAGCAATTGAAGCGGCACGTGAAGAAGAGGAGTTTGGTTCTATCGAAGATTTGCAACAACGTTCAAAAGTTACCAAAACCGTCATTGAAGTGCTTCGTGAGGCAGGAGTTCTCAAGGGCTTGCCCGAATCAAGTCAGCTGACATTTTTCTGATAATAAAATAAACGGCTGTAAAAGATTTCATTGTAAATCTTTTACAGCCGTTTTTGTAAATATAAATTATGAAATTAGTTATAAAAGCATTATATGGATTGATCAGTCTTTTATCATATCTCCGATGTTTACCACATTACCGGCACCCATTGTGATGATTATATCACCCTTTTGTGCAACAGACTTAATAAAATCTGCAATGTCTTCAAAGTTTGGCATATACCTCGAATCGGGAATTGCATCTGCAAGTTGTTTTGCGTTTACAAGTCCTGTGTCTTTTTCTCTGGCGGCATAAATATCGGTTATAATAACACGGTCAACCTTTGAAAGTACCTTTGCAAAATCGTCAAAAAGAGCAAGAGTTCTTGTATAGGTGTGGGGTTGGAAAATGCACCACACTGTATTGTGTTTGATTTTCTTTACGGATGCAAAGGTTGCTTCAATCTCGGTTGGGTGATGAGCATAGTCATCCACAATAAGTGCACCGTTGCAATATCCTTTTTTCTCAAAACGTCTTTTTGTTCCCGAAAAAGCCTCAAGCCCTGCCTTTATGGCTTGCACATCTATGCCCATTGCCAGTGCTGTTGCAAAAATTCCTGTGGCATTTAATACATTGTGTCTGCCAACAACATTGAGTGTAAGAGTAACAATTTTTTCCACGTTTTTATATATGTCAAAAGTCGGATAACCAAAATCATCAAAGCTTATGTTGTGAGCCTGGTAGTCACCTTTTTCAAAGCCGTAGAAAATGGGTTTCGCCTTTGTGCTTTTAACGCAATCTTTGGGATTGTCACCTTCTGCACACACAACCAGAACGCCGTCTTGGGGTATGAGGTTTGCAAAATCTGCAAAGGCGGTTTTTATATCGTCAATATCTTTGTAATAGTCAAGATGGTCTTCTTCCACGTTAAGAATTATTCCGACTGTGGGGAAAAAACTCAAAAAACTACGGCAATACTCGCAGGATTCCGTAACAAAATATTCGCTTTTCCCTATGCGGAAATTGCCGTCAATAATGTCAAGCTCACCGCCAACCATAACCGTGGGGTCAAGCAGTGCTTTCATGAGTACATATGTCATCATTGATGTGGCGGTAGTTTTGCCGTGAGTTCCTGCAACGGAAATGGCTTTTTTGTAATTTTTCATGATTCTTCCAAGCATAGCAGCTCTTGAAACGGTTTCAATTCCGAGTTCCCCGGCTCTCACAAGCTCGGGATTATCGTCTTTTACTGCGGCAGTATAAACAACAAGGTCGGGATTTGTAATGTTAGCACTGTTATGTCCCAAAAAAATTTCGGCACCAAGCTCTGAGAGCTCTTTTGTGATTTTGGATTCTCCGCTGTCAGAACCGGAAACTTTAACACCGTTATGAATAAGCACCTTGGCAATGGCACTCATGCTGATGCCGCCAATGCCGATAAAATGCACATATTTTAGTTTGTTCAAAACAAAAACAACTCCTTCAGAGTAATGTAGACATACACATTTATTATACACTATTTATTTCCAAAAATAAACATAAATTATATACAAAAATAAATTCGTTTTGATGTGTAATATAATTAAAAAAACTGTGCACAATAATTGTACAGTGCAATAACGGAGGTTTTGACATGGAAATAACAGATATAAGAATAAGACAGATGAATCATGATGAAAAAATGAAGGCAGTGGTTTCTGTTACCTTTGACAACTGCTTTGTGGTACACGATATAAAAATTATTGACGGGCAGGACAGGCTGTTCATTGCAATGCCCAGTCGAAAAACGCCGGATAATGAATATAAGGATATTGCTCACCCCATCAATATGGAAATGAGAGAGCATCTTCAGGACAGAATCTTAGAAAAATATCACTCTACTGTTGTTGAGGAGCAAAATTTTTTAAGTTGAACATATGTAAAAAGCAACTGCGATTTTTGCAGTTGCTTTTTGATATCCGGTTTTTAATGTCTGGCACAACGTTCACAGTAGTTTTTATCTGTTCGAGAATCATGGTATCTTGTCCCGAAAATGGTATCATGACAACTGTCGCATTCTGTTCCGAAAACGGTGTTGACCAAAAGGTATATTACGGTGATGATTACAACGACAATAATGTATGACAGAAATCTTCTCATTTTATTTTATTTTATTCCTCTCTTTATATATTTTTATCCTTCACACCTGTTTTTAAGTTCGGTCAAAACTGCCTTTGAAAAGTAGGTTCTGTGTCTGGCGTTATCAACGGTATCAATGTAGTAGTTGTTATTGATTCTTGAAACATTGGTTATATCTCCATATGCAATAATAACTTTGCCTTTTACATAAAACAAATGCTGTGAAAAGCATGTTTTGTCAACTGTTGTAAATTTATTGTCAATAATCTCATTTATATATTTTATGTTCCCTGTTTTTTCAAGTGTTTTAAGTGATTTTTTGAGAGATATCGATGCATCAGCATTAGCTGCAAGACGAATAAGAATAATAAATATACTAAATGAAAAGACAAGAATGCCTGCCATCATAACCGAATTGATTTTTGCTAAGGCCGTGATAATTGTGATAATTAAGGCTACTGCCGAAATGATTAAGAGAATGTTTGTTGTTTTTTTGCTTCCGGATTTCATTGCTTTTAATTTTTTGCAGATGATTTTCGTTTGTTCGTTCATAATTTTGTCTCCTTGTAGTATTTTTTCTTATTATAACACCAAACGGTGTTATTTGTCAACACCGTTTGGTACTTTTTGTATAATTGAATCGGGTGATATTATTATGAATGTTTATAAAAGAGTAAGGGATTTGAGAGAGGACAGCGACAAAACACAAAAAGAAATTGCGCAGATTCTGAATATGCAACTTACTGTATATCAGCGATATGAACGCGGAGAACGTGAGCTTCCTCTGTGGGCAGCCATAAAGCTTGCAGATTTTTACGGTGTTAGTCTTGATTATCTCGTGGGAAGGGAATTTAAGGTGAAACATGGTCTAAACAACCGACGCTAAAGACAGTTTTGCAATATCAATTTGTAAAATCATGTCGTATGTCTTGCAAATTGTTTCATGGTTTGGTATAATAAAAAGAGTTTACCAAAGGAATGATTTGATTTGAAAATTCTTGTTATAAGTGATACCCATGGATACATAGGTAATGCAGTTGAGGCAATTGAAAACGAAAAGTGTGATTTTTGCATTCATCTCGGGGATATGGCTGCAGACTGCGAGGAGCTTGAACTCATTTTTCCGAGACAAAGATTTATTTTTGTGAAAGGCAACAACGATTTTTTTGTTCGTGGTTCTCAATTTCCAGATGAACGTGTTTTTGAACTTGGAGGAAAAAAGTTTTTTGTGTGTCACGGTCATAAATATCATGTTAAAAGCGGACTTTTTGCACTTAAAAAGAAAGCCGCCGAAGAAGGGGCAGATATTGTTCTTTACGGTCATACACACCGTAGTTTTCTTGAAACGGAGCCTGTTTTGATTATGAATCCGGGAGCGTCATTGAGCTACGGAGTAATTACGATAAATGACGGAAAAATTGAATCAAGGCTTTGTGAAAAATAAGAGGTGGCATATGACATACGATGATGAAAAAAAGCTTTCATCAAAAAAAGTGAAATCCATACTTAAGACGCAGTGTCTGGGACATGATTTTCATTTTTTTGAAAAAGTGACATCTACTTTCGAAAAGACTAAAGAGTGCAAGGTTTCTCACGGAAGTGTTGTTTGTGCAAGAAGTCAGACAAACGGAAGGGGTAGACTTGGCAGACAGTGGGATTCCGATGAGGGAGGGATATATTTTTCACTCATTTTGAATCCCGGAACCAATGCACATGATTTTGGGATTTACACCGTCATCTGTGCGCTTGGGGTTCAGAGAGCACTGGAAAAATATTTGCCGTGTTATATTAAGTGGCCCAACGACATTGTTTCCGAGGATGGTAAAAAGCTTTGCGGAATCCTTTCAAAACTTGAATTTTCGGGAAATGACACCGGGATGATAAATGTCGGAATAGGAATAAATGCCAACACAAAAAGCTTTGATTCTAAGCTGAGCTACGCCTCGTCACTGAGGCTCATTCTTGGTGATTTGGTAGATGAAAACGAAGTTTTGAGTTTGTGTCTTTATGAAATTGAAAAATGTGTGCTGCAAAAAGACAGAGAAAAACTCATTAAAGATTTTTCAGATGTGTGTATAACTGTAGGGGCACGTGTTAGAGCGATTTTTCAAAACGGCGACGAAATCACGGGCATTTGCAAACGAATAGAAAATGACGGATCAATTGTTATAGATAAAGATGACGGCACAAGTCTGAATTTAAATTCGGGCGAAGTGTCTGTGAGAGGAATATACGGTGAGAATTATGTATAAAGAAACTGCAAAATCGGGAATAAACCCCTTTGTCTCGGTGCTGATATGGGTTGTGAGCCTATATGTTTTTTACATATTATGGGGAATAGCCGAGATACTTTTTGAATTTACATTCCCAATCGGGAAATATGTTATTATTCTTCTTTCAACCATTATTTTCGGGTGGTTTCTGGTTACAAAGGTTATAGCGGAATATGAGTTTGAGGTTGCCGGCGGCAAACTTTCGGTCACCAAAATTCAGTCGAAACGAAAAAAAATACCTGTGGCTCTTGTGGCAATGCCTAATATAGTATCGGTGTGTGAAGGTAAAAAGCTCAGCGAAAAATATAAGGGCGCAAAGATATACAGTTTCACAAGACCCTTGCAGAAGGGGCAAACTGTGTATGTTATATTCAAGGACGAAAAAGAATTTGTTGCATTAAAATTAAAAGGAAGCAAAAAACTTGTTTCTGTCCTTAAAAAGAGAGGAAGCGAATGATGAAATCTCCCATCTATAACAGATTGTTAAAATATACTTCAAAAAGAAAAACCAAATTTACTTCGCCGGGGCACCGCGGCAAGGTGAGAATGAGAGCTGAAACCCTTTGCAGACTCGATTATCCCTGTTTTCGCAGCGGTTCGTTTGATGAATCGACCGATGCGATTTTGAGGGCGGGAGAGGCTGAACTTGCAGGTGTTTTCGGTGCTGAAAAGAGTTTCTATCTGAACTCCGGAACCGGCGTGGGAATCTGTGCCGCAATTGCATCGGTATGCAAGGCGGGCGATAAAATAATTGTAGATGCCGAATGCGACAAATCGGTTATTAACGCCATAACTCTTTTGGCTCTTATTCCGATTTTTATTAAAAGAAGCTACAACATTAAATATGAATTTAACGGCGGCATAAACACCGAGGAACTTGAATATCTTGCCGAGCAGCATCATGATGCAAAAGCTATCATAATTACAACTCCCACATATTACGGCGTGTGTGCCAATGTGGCAAAAGCGGCAGAAATTGCTCATGAAAATAACATGGTTCTTATTGTGGACGAATCATTGGGAATTCATTTCAATTTCTCACAAAAATTCCCGGAGCCTGCACTCGTCTGCGGCGCAGACATTGTTATTCACAACTGTGCACAAACTCTCGGCGGTTTTTTCGGAAGCGGACTTTTGCATGTTAACTCACGTTTTGTAAACGAAGAAGCTCTTGAAGAGCAATTGTCCATGTATCAGGGAAACGGCGGCTCAATGGCGTTTGTGTGTGCAACAGAAAATTCACTTTGTTATGCATTTGAAAATGAGAAAAAATATCAGCTTTTGTTTAAGGAGATTGAAAGAGGAAAATATCTTATTAATCAGAGCACCGATATTTTGTGGTTTGATGTGGAATATAACAACGGATGTAACATTGACGAAATTGACATTACAAAAATTGTACTCAATTTTTCAAAAGTTGATATATCTGCCGAAAATGCAGCAAAAATTCTTTCGAGCAGATATGCAATTGTACCCGATTTTACCGAGGGAGATAATCTTGTATTCTCGGTATCTTTGTATAACACACCCACAGAGGTGCGCAAGTTGGTAAATTCCTGTGTTTCAATTGCCAAACTGGCATCGGTAAAAATAACTCTGGAAGATGAAGAGAAAACCGTGCCATCAAGAAAACGCGTGCAAGTAATGCCGTTTAAGGCATTCAACTGCGAAGGCGAAAAAGTTGATTTTGAAACATCAGCCGGAAGACTTTGCAGAAAAATGATTTGTAAAATACCGCAAGGAACACCGTTGATTGTTCCCGGAGAGAAAATCACGCAAAAACATATTGATTTGATAAGTGATATATTATCGCGCGGCAAAAGGGTTGAGGGCATGGATGAACTCAACAGAATTGAAGTTCTTAGCCTTACGGATTCGTTTTATGTATAACAAGGTTTTGCAAATTTGACAAATTATGTAATATGTTATATAATTGTTACAAAACTGTTATGTAGGAGGTAACATTTTAATGCTATGTCCCAATTGCAAAAATGAAATTCCCGATGATTGTGCCGTGTGCGATTATTGCGGACAAGAATTTGAAATTTCAAAATCCGAAACTCCTTCGGTAGTTGATAACGAATATACACAGGCTTCTTGCAAAGAATCGTTTTTCAATAAATTTGTTAACCGATTCGGAAAAAAGAAAACTGCAATTTTAGGTGGAGCGTTTGCGGCAGTTGTTGTTTTGGTTGTATGCTGTATTGTATTTTTTTTCGGTGGCGGAAAAAGCCAAAAATCAGAAGATACTCTTGCAAATTCGGCAGTCTATGTTTCGGACGGAAATCTGTATTATCTTGATTGTCAGAGCGGAAAACCTTTTATGCTTTATAAGGGGGATATAACTGCGGAAAATGCCGCGCTTTACAGTCTCGGAAATATCACTGTTTCAGAAAACGGCGATGAGATTTTTTATTTTAAAAATTTAAATGAAAATCAAGATACCCATGAAATACTTGGTGATTTGTGCGTCCGTTCACTTAAAGACAAAAACAAAGATGCAGTCGTAATAGATACCAATGTGAGTAGCTATAAGGTTAATGAGGCATGTACCGGAGTTTTGTATGAGAAAGAAGAGTCTCTTTATGAATATGTTTTGCAGGAAAAAAAGACATCAAGAGTTTCGTCTGTGAATTCTGCATCTGATGCAAAGTTTTATTCGGAAGATTCATACGCATATCTCACTCCCGGAGGTAAGCTTTATACAAAATCTTTTAATTCAAAAGAAACTTTGATTTCCGAAAATACAACTGCTTTTTATGTTGTTTATGGTTCGGAAGAAATATTTTTTGAACAAAACAGTGATTATGAACAGGAATTCAGACTCGGCGACTATGTGGAATATGACATAGGGGAAAAGGACAGTGTAAAAAAGCCCGAGTATCCCAAAAAAGGCGACATGAGTGACGAAGAGTATGAAAAAGCTTATGCCGAATGGTCTGAAGAATACAGCGACTATCTTGACAGTCAAGCAGCGACAGAAAGTACACAGGAACTCATTGACGAGCTGGACGGTGCAACATATTCGCCTGTTTTCAGCGGCGGAAAAGCCGTGTATGAATATAAAGCCGGAAAAATAACACTCCTCACGGAATACGGTAATTATTATGTGGTTGGTGACAAACTTGGCTATTATAAAGCTATTACATCCGAAGTGTCGGGCAAGGTTAAGTTATCTGAAACAGATTCGGTTGATGATATAATAAAATACATAGATTCAAATCTTATTTATGATTATTATATCGGAGAATCAAAGCTCGATATTCCCGTCGGAGCGGTTATTGCAGATGTGAATGAAACATTAAGCGAGATTATCTACATAATTCCAAAAGAAAACGATGAGATTTCGGGTTATACGGGAGATCTTTATAAAGCATCATTGAATAATGGCGTATTATCCGGGCATGAACTTGTGGACAGTGATGTTTGTGGCGGTCAAATACGTTCGCAGGAAAATGTTGTATACCAGTGTAGTGCAAAATATCTGGATGGAAAGATTGTATATTATAAAGATTATTCAAACGGTACTTTTGATTATTATGAAGATAAACAGCTCATATATAAAGATGCACTCTTTGGTCACAAATATGATAAAAAAACCAATACCTTTGCATATCTGAAAAGACCGATTTTTGTTGAAGGAGAAGACACCGTGTCTTCTTTGGTAATAACAAGAGACGGCAAAGAAAGTGAGATTTTTAAAGGTAAGATAGATGCCTTTTATCCAATGCGTGACGGAAGCATTGTTTATTCGGTTAAAAAAGGCGAAAATGTTTTTGAAATATATCGATTTGAAACCAAGAGACCGGAGCTTGTATGTGAGAACGCTTCGCAGCTTGTTTTCACAAACAGTTTTTACGAGTCTGAAAATGCCATGTGTATAGGACTTTATATTTCGGACAAAAAACTATTCACCATAAAAGACGGAGAAACCGAAAGAATTGCCGAAGATGTTGTGTGGATATCGGCACAAAGTTAAGTTTAATTCAGTCACGGCAACCAACACGGATGTGTTGGTCGCTGTGGCTGTTTTTTCAAATGTGCAATTTTATTCTTGAGAATTTGTTAACATTAACAAAAATCCCCGAGGTTGGGTAAATACCTCGGGGATTAATAAATCGCATATTTTTAAATGCTGATATTTGTTATTTTAATTTTCTTCGAATGTTGAGCAGTCTTGTTACAACCGGGCTCAAAACAATGTTGGTGCCAAGTTCAAAAAGGAAGTTGAAGCCCACGAGACCTACAATCATGTATGTTCCGACTCCTCCGCCAAGACCTGCGGCCTGGGCCCACTCGGATATGGTGTCAAAAAAGAAAACAAGGCAACCGATTAAAAATATGCCGGTGTTGACAAGCGGACACACAATGGCAGCTGCAACAACCGCAACATATTGACTGTTGCGTGAAAAATACTGAATCATTGTATGCTTGCAATTAGCGCAAAGCATTTTGTTTTCGACAAGACGTTCTATCTTTTTTTCGTTATGTTTTTTAAGGGAACAATCAACCGCTTTAAAAACTGCGGCTGCAGCAAATCCGCAACCTGCACCTTTCAGTAAAACAGTTATTATCGTTCCTGCGGGGTTCACAGCCATAAACGGTGAAGCGTCACCGCTCAGAAGTACAACCACGCCAAACACTGCGCCGAGCCATGTGCCGATTCCCACGCCACAGGTTGCTGCACCCAAAACAATGGGAATCAGCACTAATGAAATGGAAAACGGACCAAATTTGATGAATGCACCCATAAGCTGCAAAATTACAACAAGTGCTGTAAATACTGCACCGAGTACAAGCTTTTGGGTATCGGTTTTCATTTGTGTTTTTGTCATAAAAAATCCTCCTTGCTGTCGCTCCGCCAAGCGGATGCAACGCTAAAAATTTTTAATCTATACAAATTGCGCAAATTACCCTTTTTGCACAACAGTACACAAAACTTATTTATTTTTGTTATAAAGTATATTTAAGCCTTTCAGAAGCAAATCGTCATCAAGAGTAATTGTATGTTTGCAATGGCACACAATTGTTGAAGCAAGACCTCCCGTTGCAATAACCTGAAGTTCTTCACCCATTTCCTCGTTGAAACGGTCTATCATGCCATCTATCATGCTGGCATTTCCGAAAACAACGCCTGAACGCATGCAGTCAACTGTGTTTTTTCCAATGACAGATTTCGGTGCGTCGAGGCTTATTTGCGGAAGTTGAGCAGTTCCGCTGGCAAGAGCCTTGAGAGCAATGTTTACACCCGGAATGATGGACACCCCGATAAATGCTCCGTTTTTGTCCATAACCATCATTTTAGTTGCGGTTCCCATGTCAACAACCAGCGACGGACTGCCGTATATGTGATGAGCCGCCACACAGGCACAAATGAGATCTGCGCCAACTGTGGACGGATTGTCACACACGATGTTGATGCCGGTTTTTATTCCGGGGCCGACCAAAATGGGCTCCACACCGTATACAATGTGTACTGCCTTTGTTACAACCGAATTGAGCGGAGGCACAACCGATGAGATTATGGCACCTTTAACTGCGGTTTTGTCGACTTCATGAAGAGCCAGAATGCTTTTTATTTTTGTTGCATATTCATCCTCGGTTTTTACCGGGTTTGTTGCTATTCTTGCAACAAACATGAGCTCGTTTTCTACAAATCCGCCGAGAACTATGTTGGTATTTCCTATATCAATTGCCAAAATCATTTGAATCACTCCAAAGTGAAGTATTGTGTTTTTACGCTATCATTTTAGCAAAAATATATCCTCTTGTCAAATCATATATCACAAAGATGAAAAAAATTATAATTGTAGTATATTGACTTTATCTTTGATAGGTTATAAAATATACATATTGACGAGCGAATTTAATAAATGAATATGAATGTTTAATTTGTATGTAAAGGAGCTAACTATATAAAAATCAAGTAGTTTTTGAAAATTTTTTAGAATTAGTTAGCAAAACAATGTACATTGAAAATATATAAATAATTGTGGATTTTGTGGCATGACAAATAAACCTTCAAAGGAAGGCGATTTGTA
>JAFQHQ010000143.1 GCA_017397885.1 Clostridia bacterium
TCATCCTGCTACCGGCACTACCGGTGAAGCTGCAACAACAATGTTCCTTGATGAAGTTCTTCCCGACATCATCAAATATAGCTGGGATCAATATCCGGGTGGCCCTGCTCAGGCAATTGAAGATGGTGTCATTATTGCTCTTGATGAACATCTTGATATTAAAACAGTTGCACCGGGATACTGGGCATATGTGGGAAAAGACAATCCCGAAAATGATGCGCGCAGAAAATCGGTAACAACTTCCGATGGTCGTTACTATGGTTTTAACCGTCTTGATTTGGGTGAAACCAAAGGCTTTAGCGGAATGTTTACACGTAAAGATAAGCTTGAAGAGTGGGGTATGGATGTGCCCAAAACCCTTGACGACTGGGAATCTCTTTTTGCAAAGGCAAAAGCCGAAGGCTTTAAAAAACCGCTTAGCTGTTCTCTTACCTACATTTCATTCACACCTAACAACGGTTACGGCTTCTACCTTGCATTTGGTGCCGCTTCAGGTTTCTATCTTGACGATGCAAACGGCAAGACCGAAGTAGTGTTTGCTCCAAATCATCCGAAATACACCGAATACGTATCTCATATGCGAGATTGGTATGCAAAAGGTTACATTGATCCCGACTTCGCAACCATTGCTACAGATCAGGTAAATTCAAACATGGTTAATGACGTAAGCATTGCATCAATCGGTTACATTGGCGGAGGCATGGGAGCTATTCTTCCGGCCGCCAAAAACAGAAATCCGAACTATGATCTTGTTGCATGTCCCTTCCCTAAAAACATATATGACGGAAGCGAATCCGAATTCCAACAGTATACTGCGGAAGGTACACCAATTGCAAATGCAATTACATATCAGTGCGGAAACTATGAAGCTGCCGCTAAATGGTGCGACTATGTTTACACCGAAGAGGGCATGGTTCTCCAGCTCTTTGGTCAGGAAGGCGTTCACCATAATGTAGAATATTTTGACTATGACGGTGACGGAGAAGACGAAAAGCACTATGTATACACCGATCTTATCACCACTCCAAAAAATTCCGGCTGTAACACAGTATCGGAAGCAATGTACAAATATATGCTTCCCTGTAACTATCCGGGTTACAGTCAACACATAGACTATCTTCTCGGTTACTACCAGGAAGAAGCTCAAAAAGATGCTCTTTCAGTTTGGAATGCTCCCAACCGCAAGGAAGACGGCGAAGGCATTGACACACCTGCCGAGCACGCACTTCCCACTTTCGACTACACGGTTGAAGAAAGTGTAGAAATTAAAGAACTCATTACTCTTTGTCAGGCACCTCTTGAAGCCGCTCTTGTTGATGTTATCATGGGCAAGAAAACAATTAAAGATTGGGAATCTGCACTTAAAACCGCCAACAAAAACGGTTACACAAGACTTCTTGAAATCTACAATGATTGCTATGACAGATATCTTGTGAAAGAATAAATTTAATATTTAAACAAATTTCAACCACCCCTTATATTATAAATACCCTTAGAGTAGGCTCTTGAAACAACAAAAATTCAAGACTGCTCTAAGGGTATTTTGCTTTGATGATTGTCACATCAATTATTTATAATATGCATCAAGATTTGACTTTATTATGAGCTGAGGTGTGATAAGAATTTTGTCCTCAGGCTCTTTTTGATCGGCGATATATTCATACAACGCCTTTACAGCACTTCTGCCGTGTCTTTCCAAATCCTGAAAAATGGTACACTGAATAACGTCTTTGTTTATATACTCCGCAATTTTGTCGTAAACATCGGTTGAAATTATTTTTGTGTTATAACCTCCATTTTCAATAACATTGCACACCGATGCGGAATTAGCGGTAGCAAGGTAGATTCCGTCAAGGTCGTTGACCTCGCCCATTATCTTTTTGATAAGCTGATGAGCAATCATATCGTCATCGTGGGTTTCATAAATGCCGATGAGGTTAAGATTGCTGTTTTTTGCATAGTCGGAGAAACCGTCTATTTTGAGCCTATGTTCTATGTTGTCTTTGTTTCCGACAAAAATTACAACATCTTTTTCCTTTTCACTGCTGCCCGTCAGAAACGACATCATTTCGCAAGCCATTTGTCCCGAACGGTAAGCATCAACCTGCACACTGCAAAGACATTTGGCATCTATATTCTGCGTTCCGCCAATGAGTACAATGGGTATGTTTGAAGATTTCAGCTCTTCCATAACTTTTTCAAGACCTGTGGGAAAAACATCACAGAGAATAATTCCGGTTATGCCGTCTTCAATGCACTGCTTAAGAGTGTTGACGGTTTCACGGCTTGAGTGAATGTTGTCAACTATGTAATATTTACTCTCAACGTTATAGTCAAGAAGTCTGTCAAACTCTTTGTCAATCCCTTGTCTCAAAACGGAATAATATTCCTGCCAGTCCGAAGGTATAACAACTCCTATTGTGAGAGTGGCTCGCGCCATGCTTTGAGCAACCTTGTTTACTCTGTAGCCAAGCTCGTCTGCGGTCTTGAGGATTCGTGCCTTCATTTCTTCGCTGACACCGGCTTTGTTGTTGAGTGCTCTGTTTATAATAGCATAAGAAACTCCCAGTTTTGTTGAAATATCTTTAATTGTGACCCTTTTATTTCCCATAGAAAATCTCCTGACGGTTCTCTTTTTAATTGATGTCATTATACCATAAATGCATTTTATTGTCAAACCGGATAAGTGATTTTTGCCCACAAGTTTGTTACCCTTCATAGCTAAAATATTCAGTTGCCGATTTGATTAATATGCCTAAATTTATGTATCCGGCAAATATTTATATAACTGTTTAAAAATCTTTTCCGAGAATGTCCGAGAGGTTTGCCTGAATTTGTTTTGCTACCTCGGGTTTGTTCATGGAATACACATGCACGTTTGTGATACTGTTTGCATAAAGGTCAATAATCTGGTCAGTTGCATAGGCAATGCCTGCCTGCTTCATGGCATTTGGGTCTGAACCGAATTTATCCACAAGACTTTTGAAACGCTGTGGCATAAACGAACCCGAAAGTTTTACGGCACGGTCAACCTGGTTTGCATTTGTAATTGGCATGATTCCGGGGATGACGGGTACGGTTATTCCGGCTTCGCGGATTTTGTAGAGAAAATTGTAAAGCAGATTATTGTCGAAAAACATTTGTGTGGTTATAAAATCACAGCCTGCATCTACTTTTTCCTTGAGATATTTTATGTCTTCTTTCTGATTTGCGCTTTCGGGATGGATTTCGGGATAGCATGCACAGCCAATGCAAAAATCGTTGTTTTCACTTTTCAGCTCATATATGAGGTCAGATGCATGGCGATAATCCCAGTTGCTTCTGTCAACGCCTTCAAGCTCTGCGGGAATGTCGCCCCGAAGAGCCATTATGTTGGTTATTCCGGCATCTTTGATGTCTTTAATCTTTTTTTGAACGGTTTCTTTTGTAGATGAAACGCAGGTCAGGTGCGCAAGGGTGGGCACACCGTGCATCTCTTTGATGTTCTTGGCTATATCAAGGGTATATTTGCTTGTTCCGCCTCCCGCACCATAGGTAACACTCATAAATGAGGGTTTAAGCTTGGCGATTTCTTCGGTTGCGAGTTTTACACTTTCGAAGCTCATTTGTGTTTTTGGCGGAAAAACTTCGAATGACAGTGAAAGCTTGTTTTGAGTAAGTATGTCAATAATTTTCATGGGTTTAACCTTCTTGTTTTTTTGTTAAAATAAGTATAACACCTGAAAAACACAAAGTCAAGCATATATATGGCGATAAGCGACAACGAAGAAAAAGTCTGTTTTCATGGCTTTAAGGCGAGTTCGGATAGTCCTCCGACGGCTATAAAAACAATATATAAGTATCACTTGATTTTGATGAGATTTCTGGTATAATATGATGTATAATGAGGTTGAAAAGGATGGGTGACATGTCCGATAACAAACAAAGCAATGAATACAGAGACGATCTCTTTGAAAAATATGACAATCTGGAAGAACTGTTTGGAGACGAACAAAATGATGATAATAATGCTCAAAAGGAAACAGACAGTCTCAAAACCGGTGACGACGGTCAAAATTGTGAGAATAAGCACAGTTTCGGTAAGTTTGCAAGGGTTGTATTGAAAATATTTAAGTTTGTATATGTATTTATCACTCTTTGCGGACTCTTGGTTTCCGTGAATACCACCATAGATTATATTTCTCTTTCGTCAAAGGGAAATAAAATTGAGGCAACAGTTTTAAAGGAAGTTTCAAAAGAGGAAAACGGTGACTACATATATTCGGTTTCATATGTTTATAACGGAGAAACAGTAACAGCTGAGTGTAAAACCGACATTGAATATGATATTGGTGAAACATTTCGGGCGTTTACGGTGCCTGAGCAAGGTTCCAAAAATCCGATTTGTTGTGACAATGCCGACATGAATGCATTTTTGGCTTCACTTTTGTGCGTAATTGCCGTGTTTATGTTTTTTGAAACATGGATTGTCAGGTGTGTCGGAACTGTGATTTTTGGAATGTACGGTTTTTTGATGTCTGTGTTTGTAAATCAGAATTCGATTGTCGGATTAAACATAATTACATTGGTCGTGTTTGCGGCGGTTCTTATAAAAAAGCTGAAAAGCAGAAAGAATTAAAAAGGATGAAAAAAGGCGGTACATCTTGGGGAGAAGTCCCCGAGATGTACCGCTTAAAAGTTGCGTAAAAATTTTACATCACTTTTGATTAAAGTTCGCCGATTGCCTGCATGGTTTCTTTCATTTTTGCCACGCCTTCGTCTGTGGGCATGAGAATGTAATCCTGATGGAAGTTACCTTCGCAACCGAGGAGATTCATGCAAATTGTGAAGCATGACATGAGACGATATTTGAGCATGGTGTCACGCAGAAGAAGGATGTTGTCAAGATATTTTCTTGCACCCTTAAAATCACCTGCGTTGATGCAGTCATACATTTTTCTGCCGTTTTTGGGTGTGCATGCAAACATACCGTCGAGGTTTTTGTCAATACCCATCATGTTTGCATAGTCAAAGCTGTCAAGACCTGAATAGAGGCATTCGAAGTTTGCATCGGGATATTTTCTGCCGATTGCGTGGATGAGTTCCCAGTCTGCTGTTTTGATACCCTTGATGTTGGGGTGCTTGATGAGAGTGTCCATAACGGGCATAGTGAGTTTGTATTTAACAGCAACAGCGAGGTCATAGAGATAAATGGGGAATGGGGATTTATCAGCAATAGTTGTAAACCATGTGGTTGCTGTTTCGTCGTTTGCCGCACCATAGAAGGGAGCGGTGAGAACAACGCCGTCAATTTTGAGTCCTTTCATTGCGTCAATTTTTTCCATAACTTTAACAATGGAAGTGTCCATTGCACCAACAAAGAACGGAAGTCTGCCGTTGTTTTCTTCTGCACCGACGCGAACAATGTCTTTGTATGCATCGAGTTTAATGAATGCTTCAATACCCATGCTTCCCATGAGAAGTAATCCCGAAGCGCCGGCATCAATTTGCTGATTGATGTGCTTTCTGAGAGAAGCTTCAACAAGGTTGCCGTTTTCGTCAAGGGGTGTTCCTAAGGCTGTGTAAAAACCTTTTTTAAGTGCCATGATAAAAAACTCCTTTTTTAAATAAGTTGCTTGCAATTCAAGCATACTTTTAGTATAATATAATTATAAGATTTAGGATGACATATAGTCAAGTGAGATGAAAGGACTATTTTCAAACGAAAAACAGTCTCTTTTGTCATCTGTGACCGTTAATTTTAATGCGCAGTTTAGGCGGTTTGTGACTGTGAGGTGTTTTTGTGGAATATAAAGAGATCGAACTGACAATCGGAAACACAAAACTGAAGTTTACAATTGAGGGTAATGCGGCGAGTCCGTCTTTTTCCTATTCACACGCACACACCAATTTTGAACTTTTTTGTGTGTGGAGGGGGGAGGTTAAAATTAAAACCGACAAAGATGATTTTGTCATAAAAAAAGGCGAAGCAATGCTTGTTGCTCCTGCCTGCTATCATCAAACATTTACCTGTGATGACAGCGAGAAAATCAATTTGTATTTTTCTTTTGCACGAACGGGCAAGCATTTTGTCGGTGAAGATTTGCATAAGAAGTTTGAACGTGTTTTTTCGAAAAATACCATAATTCAGATTGCCGATGCCGAAGAATTCGGAAAAAGAATCCGCATGTTCAAAACCTGTTTGGAGTCCGATTGCGTCGGGAAAAGTGAAAGACTCCGGGCAGAACTCACAGGCCTTGTTTTTTCGCTCTATGATTTACTTGCATCGGAAACAGATGACAATGATGAACTTCACACCGAACCAAAGGTTGGTGTGCAATATCGCTACGAAATTGACCGTCTGCTTTCTCAGAACTATGCCAGGAAAATTGACCTTGAGTTTTTGTCCGATAAGCTTTGTTTGTCACCAAAGCGAGTTGCAGTGCTTATTAAATTGCTTTACGGAAAAAGCTTTCGAAGAGTTCGCACAGAAATGAAAATTCAGGTGGCAAAGCAATTGCTTAAAGAATCTGATTTAACTGTAGGGGAAATTGCTTCCAGGGTAGGCTATGATTCTGTCAGAGGCTTTTTGACAGCTTTTATGCAGGAAACAGGAAAAACACCAACACAATATAGGCAAGAATATGGGATGTAGAAAAATTCACATGAATTTTTCCGCATCCCATATTTTAAATGCGTATTTTAATTATTCTTCCCAGGGCTTTTCGTAGGGGTACACACCCTTAAACGGAATTTCGCCAAAGAGTGCTTTCACAAAGGCAATCTGCGAATTTTTGGAACGGCTGAAGGTGTGGATATAGGTGTCCATGCTGATGAAATAGTCATAATACACATATGGTGAGCACATTGAAACACCAATGGACTTTTCTCTTCCTGCGGTGAGTGCGTAGAAAAGGGCTCTGCACTCTTCCAAGAAAAGCCCCGAACCTCCCATTGGAGCGTGGGGGGCAACATATGCCGCATAGATGATGAGGTCGTTTTCGTCGGCAATTTCCTGCATCTCGTCATAGGATGCAACTCTTCGCTGGAGACGAACCTTTATTCCGCGTTTTTCAAATTCACCCTTCATAATTCGAAGATCTTCGCTGAAATAGTCGGTGTGAGAAAAACAAAGAATAGCCACGCTTTTGATTTTTTCGGGCTTAAGGGGAAGGAGGTTTTGGCGGTCGCACTGGAGACAAAGTGCACTTTCGGCAACTTCATAGCCAAAGCGTGTGATTTCTTCACGGAGCTCCGGAGTCATAACAATCTCTTCCTGCTCGTCAAAAAGACCCATTTTTTCTTTAACATCCATAATTCTTTGGCATGCATCGTCAATTCTTTCCATGGGAATTCTGCCTTCTAAAACAGCTTTTTCCACACGGTCTATGTAGTGAATGTCACTTACGCCCAAAACAATATCAACGCCTGCGTTTAAAATTGCAACATAAAGGTCATCGAGTGAGGGGTAGATGGTTTTAAGAGCCGCCATGTCAACGGCATCTGTCACAACAACGCCTTTGAAGCCGAGTTCTTCTTTCAAAAGCTTTGTGCACACATTGTAGGAAACCGTGGAGGGGATGTAGCTTGCTCCGGCTTTGCGGTCATCCATTGCAGGAAAGCCCTTGTGTCCAACCATGATTGAAAGTGTGCCTGCATCAATGAGTCTTTTGAAGGCTTCTCCCTGAAGAGCATGCCACTCTTCCATGGAGCTTCTGTTGATTGTGGCGCAAAAATGTGAATCACGATATTCTTTGGTGTCGGCACCGGGGAAATGTTTTGTTGTCATAACAACACCGGTGTCCTGACCGCCTTTCATTGAGAGAGAAGCATATTTTGTGAGAATGTCAAGGTCAGAGGAGATTTTTCTGCACACAGATGATGCACTGAACCTTGAGGGCATGTCAACCTCGGTTCCCCAAAGCCAGTTTGCACCGAGGCTTCGTGCCATAAGTGCCATATATTTTCCGTGTTTGTAGGCATAATCATCATTTGCCGCCGCACCAATGTGAGGTGCGGGGGGAAGGTTTGGAAGATCCGATGCATATGCACCCGACGGGGGATCAAGAGCAATGAAAGGAGGAACTCTGAAATGTTTTTTGTAGCGCTTTGTCCACCGGCGGTAAAATTCACTGTCCTGGGGTTCATCGCATGAAAGATATTCAAGGTTTGCCGCCGTCATTGCCGCATTGCATGTGTGCCAAACGCTGATGGGGTTGTTTTTGAGATATTCGTCCATTTTTCCTTCGGACTCCATGTTGATGATGGTGGGTGACTGAACGGTACCTGTCTGACCGATTTTTTCTCTTAAAGTCAGGTCTGAAAGTTTAATTCTGCTCATTATACTGTATTCTCCTTTTTAACTGTTTGCTTTTTTGTAGGCAAGGGGTGTCATGCCGGTTTTCTTTTTGAAAAGTGCAATAAAGTTTGAATAATCCTTAAAGCCTGCTTTTCTGCATGCCTCCGACACGTTTTCACCTTTGTAGCACATGAGGATTTTTGCATTTTCTATTTTTCTGTCCACAAGATATTCATAGGGTGTGAAGCCAAGGTTTGATTTGAAAAGCCTTGTGAGATATGAAGAACTCACATTAACCTGCTTTGAAATGTCGTCAACAGATTCAATTGAATCGAGATTTGCATATATATATTGAACCGCTTCAAAAACCACGGTTGGCATTTTGTCGCTGACTCCGAAAAAGCTTTTTGAATGAAAAGCACTGTCTATGGCATACATAAGCTGAATAACATAGGAATATATGAGGAGTTTGTTTTCGGGATCACTTCCCAAAATTCCGATTATGCGCCTGCATGTTTTTATGATGAGGTCTCTGCATTTTTCGTCGGGCTTCAAAAGATTATCCTTGCCGGGTTCTCTGTCTTGAAAAACTCTTTTAAAAATGTTGTAGCATGGCGAATCGTCAAAGGCATCAAGAGGAAAATCCAGTTGAATATATTCAACATTTTCATCATTTATCTGATAGATGCCGTGAGGTTCGCCTGCATGAGTCACAAAAACATCGCCGGGGTCTCTTTTATAGTAGCTTCCGTCGGAGTGTGTATTGGCATCTCCGCCAAGGTGAACCGTCAGTTGATTGTAGCCGTGGGCATGATATGTCACCGATTCTCCCAACACACTTTGACCGATGGCATAATATCGAACATAAAAGGCCTTGTCGGAAGTTTGGCAGCAATCAATTTTTGCGCCAAATGATGTGGGGTCGAGCTTGTCAAGAAATATTCCGGGTACTTCGTAGTCGTTAAGCTTTTCTCCTAAAAAAATACTCATGATTAACCCTCCTGTAAATTGTTAAATATATTGTACATCAAATCGAATTCATTTTCTACGGCATTTTTTGCTATTTTTCATTGAATTAATGAACAAAACAAACAAAAAAGAATGAGATGTGAGCGGAAGAGGAAATTAAATTGGAGTTTGTCGCTGAGTTTAACACAAGGACGAAAGGCTCCCCTGCCTAAGGGGAGCTGGCAGTGAGCATAGCGAAACTGACTGAGGGGTATTATTGAAACCATTGATATTCCTGCGTTTCGTACCCCTCCGTCTTTGCCTTACGGCAAA
>JAFQHQ010000144.1 GCA_017397885.1 Clostridia bacterium
ACAAGCGGAGTGCCGTTGTTGATGCGATTGCCGTTTTCGTCAAGAATGTAATAAGTAATATCAAAACGAACTTCAGAATCCGCGGCAACAGTACCCGAAACCGGAACATCAAGATAACTGTTTGCATTAATCTTAACACCGGGGGTCAACGTGGATACGAGGGAAGCGGTGGTAACTTCGGGTGTATCTTCACCTTCTGCCACCTGCGTGTTGTTGAATATTGAGACAATCTCGTATACGTACATTCTATCCTGCGTAACAGCGGTTACACCTTCGGGACGCCATCCGGAGTTGATACCGTCGGAATAATTGGAAAGACGCATAACGGTACCACTCGGAACAGAGCCACTTGTGGCATTGATTCTGCCATCAAGGTCAACATCAAGTTCACCGAGACTCTGCGGGTCTGCAAGACCCATAATCATCACAACAATGTTGAGAACGGATTTGCGCATCTGTTCGCTCTGTGCAAGCGTCTTGAGAATGCCGCAGATGAGAGCCGATGCATTGTCAATGGGGTTGATGATGGATTCAAAATTCGTGATGTTGTCGAGATTTACAATATCATTCTTAGCCGAGGTGGTCGGATTATCGAATGCAGTGTTGAGAATGTTTGCAACAAACTGAATGATGAACTGATCAACATGCTTCGTCAGGTCACTGTTTGCATCATGGGTGAAGAAAGTGAAGATCTTGTTTACATCCAGATCAAGCAGTGCATCCATGATATAGTCAAGCAGGCTCTTGAAGGTCAGGTCATCTGCCGTGCCGGTAACACCATTGTTAGCAAACATGCCGGCATAGTTGAACCATGCCTTGGGAATAAACTGCCACAGAATGGCATCCACTGCACCCCAACCGTCGCCGTCGGCAATTGCATTATTATATTCGGTTGTCTTGGCAAACAGACCGTCAATATAAGGCATGCACCAGTCAAGGAATGCCAGAATGAATTCATTGGCAGTGGTGCTGTAAGCACAGTCCAGACCGAGGTTTGCATTCAGATAGTAACAGGCAATGTCTGCGCCCATTTCCAGAATGCCGTCGCGGTACTGCTGTTCGTCATCGGTTTCAAGGTCGAGATATGTAACTTCCGGAACAAATCTTACAACCAATTCGCGAAGGCCTTCGTAAGCGATCTTTTCCATGGTGTCGCCGACTTCGAAGTCAAGATGATCGACAAACTGTTCAACCGCCGCACGAGCGATGTAGTCACCGAGTTCTTCAAGAGTATAGTCGTCAACGTCTTCCGTATCGCCGCCTGCAACAATGATCTGTCTGATCAGAACTTCAAGATTACGGGTCAGATTTTCGGCATTGCTTCTGCCGTCCTCATCACCTTTTGCGGTCGTGACCCACTGGGATTTGCCTTCAAGCAGCATTTCTCCGACAACAACACCGAGTACGTCGTTGAGCTGATCAACAAGGCCGAGGTTGGTGTCAAATGTATGCTTTTCAATGACATAGTTCGTATCGATCAGTTCATACAGTTCGCCGCCGTCTGCCTGATTGGATTCAACTGCTTCACGGATAACCGTTTTCAGACTGCTGTTGAGAATCGGTACGATGAAAGCATTCAGTGCTTCATAAATGCCTTCTTCGATCACGCGGTAAGCAGTGTCGCCGTCAACATCAACAATAAAGCCGGGCATTACGCCTTCAAATCCCATAACTTCGGGTCTGAGGCCTGCAAGCTGGTTATCACAAAGGAACTGAACAAAATCGTCCAGTGTAGGATTGCCAGTCATGACTTCATCGTTTACGGGGTGCAGAAGATCCCAGATGAGATCATCCAGCCAACCGTTGAAGTCGTCAATGATCATGCGGAATTCGGGCGGCAGGAAGCCGTGCACGATTCCCCAGTTGAAATCATCGCCGAACATACCGAGAAGGGTGGGAGCACAATTTGCGAGGTAGGTTACAAGGCTGTTGATAACTGCCATGTCACTGTTGTTTGCGGATGCTCTTCTGTTGGTTGCAATGTCGGATCTGTGATCCTCCAAAACAAACAGGTCACCCACGGTAAGGGAGCCGTAGAGCCAGTTGCCCGTCAGATTGTAGATGGAATCCATTGCAGCATCAACGCTTGTCAGGTCAATGGTTCCGATCAACGGAATGTCAAGCACAATATCTTCTTTTGTGAGCATAACATCCAGTTCATCAAGAATAAGAGTTGCCTGCTGTTCAGTGGTCAGTTCCGCTTTGTCGATGGAATTGTACTGGTTGATGATCGCTTCATCAAGATAATCACTGCGCAATGCACTTGCAAGAACCGACATCGAACCGAATACCATGAGAACCGCCAAAAGAACAGCTGTCATTTTCTTGAACTTTGTCATAGTGTTTCCTCCTTTGTTCTTAGTTTCCGATTGAATTGTTTTTCAATTCCTCGGTTTTAAGACAGGGGGGTGTGTTTTGTATTGTTTGCACAGGGTGACGGACAAAAATCCGAGCCTGCTTTTCTGAGTGAACAGGCGTTGCATCAAAAATGCCCCTGTCCTCAAGTTTTTTGCTGCGCCGTCCACTCACAATTAGATGCCATCGGCATCCCTCCTCTCAAGAATGGAAAAAAATATTTATAAATCATTTGATTTATACAAAATAAATTACTGTGCGGCAAAATCAATTTCCGAAACAAACGCATCAGCCGCCGCAACATCCGCAAGACCGCCGTCTTTAGAAGTCAGGGTGATCATAAACACTTTATTGTTGATCTGCGCCAGATATGCATAGGCTTCAAGCTGCACACCGTCGTCATCAAGCATGGTCATTGCAAAGCGTTTCATGGTAATGCCGTTTACGGTGACTTCTTCAAGTTCGCCGTTTGCAAGTCCCGATGCGGATGCAGAACGGTAGGTGTCTTTGGCATATTCCTCAAAATCGGACACGACTTTTGTTTTATCCATTATATTAAATTGTATGGTTCCCTGTTCGTTTTCAAGCAAGGGGTCGTTACCTTCTGACTTGATTTCAAAATCCTCGGGAATTTCAAGGCTGTATTCAGGGGCAATTATGACATCGTCCTGAATGGTAATTGGCTGTTCGGTCGTCAGCACCGTGTCGGTCACAGTATCGGAAACCGCGGGGGCAATAACGTCATTTTGCAGTTCTTTCCCGCTTGCAGTCTCCCCTTGCACGGGATCGGACGGTTGCTCATCTTCCGAAAGAGAGGTCTGCTGTGCATCACTTTGCACCTGCGAAGCCGTATCCGGTTCGCTTGCAGGGGGTGTCTCTTCCGGCTTGCAGGATGAAAGCAAGAGCAAACAACCGCCGCACAGCAACAAACACAACATACGTTTCATAAAAAGACCTCCGTTCTTTTTTATTCCGAGAAAGAAATTACATTTGCGTAATCTTCCTTTCAATTGCAATCATATCACACAAAATCCATTTTGTCAAGTATATATTTACAACAAAGGTATTTACAAACAATATAATTTGTGTTAGAATCTATTTGCAAAAACAAAAGATTGTTTTTTGGGGAAAATGTTGAAATTGTACGCATTTTTATGCTATAATCACTCTAGGGTGACGGGCATAATCCAAACTCGCCCGAAAACGACTATTTTTAAGTCTTTTCGGTGTTTCACCCTTGAAAGGCGACAGCCTTCCTGCGGTCTCAACACCAAAAATCCAATAAAAACAGTTCGTCTTCGGGTCGAAGATTTTTTGCAGAACGGATTTTTGGCGAGACAAGGCACAAAACGCAGAAAATCCTTGACGGATTTTCGAGTATTTTAACGAAGGATCGACGGAAATCCGACTGTAAAAAACGGGTTCGGATTATACCCGTCACCCTTACAAGACACAGGGGTGATTTTTTGAGTCAGAATCAGGAAAACTTCAAGCGCGGCTGTACGGAACTGCTTGCTTTGCATCTCCTCGCAAAGGAAGACCTGTACGGGTATCAGATCACGCAACTTTTTGATGAAAAAAGCGGTGGCAGATTCACCATGCTTGAAGGCACGCTTTATCTAATCCTTTATAAATTGGTGGATGCAGGTTATTTGTCTACTTACTCAAAACTTGTGGGCAAGCGCAGAACCAGAAAGTATTACCACCTTGAGGAAAAAGGTAAGGAATATCTCATGCAGATGCTGCATGAATATGATGAGATTTCCAAAGGAATCGCTTTAATCTTGGACAGAGAGGAGGAAGAAGCATGATTGCAATTGAAAAAGATATTGAAAAATATATGTCAGAGGTCAATTCACATCTTTTTTGTTTGCAGAAAAACAAAAAGGCGGTTCTTGAGGACATCCGGGAAGCAATACTTGAATTCACGGAAAACAACGAAGTCGAAACAATAGATGTAATCTATTCGCGTTTCGGCACACCCGAAGAAATTGCAAAGGCATATATTGCCGATGCAGAACCGCAAAACATAAAAAAAGCATTTAACATCCGGAAGATGCTGGTCGCGTCTGTTGTAATTGCACTTGCAATATTGGCAATAACCGTAATAATCACAATAATAGACAACCATAGTGGCAAAATTATTTATTACGAAAGCGGTGTTATTGAAGAAGTAGCACAAATGATCATTTCTTCTAATTTTATTTCTAGTATTTAAGGAGATGCCTATGCTAAAAAAATTTTTTTCTCTTTTTACAGCCCTGCTTATAACTTGTTTGCTATGTGTTAATGCGTTTGCAGTAGAAAACAATGAACAAAGCATCATACATTATTTCGAAGACGGTTCTTATATAGTTACCACTCTTTCCGAAGAAAGTGACGGAATCTCTCTTTTTGCAACATCAACAAAAACAGGGCGCAAAACAGACACTTGCTATAATGCAAATCATGAAGTTTTATGGTCTGCAACTTTGACTGGAACATTTTCATACACAGGCACTTCTGCCACCTGTACTAATGCAAGTGTAACATATTCTATTCAAGACACTTCCTGGAGAATCGTTTCTGCTGAAGCTTATGAAAGCGGTGCTACTGCTATCGGTGATGTAACAGGAAAAAGATATGTACTGGGAATTAATGTTGATTCTTTTACCGCTCATTTGGAAATCACCTGCAGCCCCACCGGCGTGCTATCTTAACAATCCAACTCTCCTAACAAAATCAAAGCGTTGTCTCACAAAAGTGAGGCAACGTTTTTTTTGACACTCGATATTTTGCAAATAGCTAATATTTTGTTCACTTTTTTATTTTGTTAACATTTTGTAAATTTTATTAAAATGTGTGGCAAAATCAATTTTCCCGGATATAATAAAGTGGAATGGTTCAGTGTTCATTTTGTGCAAATCTCACACTCGCATTTGTGCAGTATAGACAATATTATTGCGCAATTTTTTGTATTTTTGTACAATTTACCACTTGACAAATGCAACCATTTCGCATATATTTATACTGTCTATTTTATTTATAATATAAATAAGGTAGACATGTTATTATTTTGACAAGGAGAAGACAAATGAACAACATTGCAAAATCGAGGGAAAACGATGTATTGGATTACATCTGCAATGATTTGGTGAATTCTCCGGATACCATCGCCGGTCGATTTAAACAACTGCAAGGACTCGAAGTTTTCAGAAAATCAATTTCTTTACAAACCTCTGATATCATGAAAAGTAACGATTACCAAGAAATCTACAAAAACTCCTTTTCACGTTGTCGAAGCAGATTTGATGAATATGAAAGGGTTTCGCTGACTTCAAAGGAAAGAAAATAAGTATTAAGCGATAACTACATTGTAGGTATCGCTTATTTTTATGTTTTACTACTAAAATTGGAGAGATATTTATGAGCAATCAGTTACTAATGGGTAGTTTTTATATAATCAAATGTACAAACTCTTCCACCAGGGATTTACATAATTTTTATAAAATTGAAAATTTTATACCTGAAGATAAAACAGAATGGCAAAAGGAGAATATTGTATTGTATGATACCGAAACAACTTTTAATACTGACAAATTATACAGTTTCGAATTATTTCAATTGCCGTTTACAGCGCGAAAGAGCTTTACGCATTTATTTTCAAAAGACAATTTCACAAAAAGCGCCTACGATTTATTTTCGGAATACTGCAAGATTGCAACAATCACAAATAACATCCTCTCCAACAAATACACTGATGTATATGTTTTTTGCAGTCTTCTATATAACGACTATTGCGTATTGATTCCCAAGGAATTATCGCACAATTTCGATGCAATAAAAAATGAAGCCATAAAGTCTTTAATTGATTCTTGTTTTTCTCTTCACAACTCGCCTGATCTGTCTCATAATAATGCTATTATTGAGGCTGACCTTGCAGACAAAAAACAAAAAAGGCTCGGTTGTATTCATTCCGGACGCAAATTTGTAAAGCATTCTTCTCATTTTCACCTTTATGAAGAATTAATTGATTCATTAGATAGTATACAATGTGACAGCCTTGACAGAAAACAGGAATTATCTTTATTTTCAAGCCTCATCATTACAGACTTAATACATATAATTAGTGCATATTGGATGCGCCCTACAGGTGATTTTCACTACGCACTGGCCGAGAAAACATATAGCATTAATAAGCAAGAGCAATTATATTTTTATTTGTTTAGTTTATTTTGCAAACAGACTGAGGACAATAATAAATATAATGATTGGTGTTGGGTTCTCACTTTTTTAACGCAAACACTTTTATCAACAATCAATGGTCGATCAAAATTTGATCTTCAACAAGAGGAATGTGATAAATATTTTAATTTTTTTGGTTTTGCACCGATTCTTTTAGACCTAAAAGAACATGGAAATGAGGTTACCTCATTATACACACATCACTCTAGTGCCAAGTTCTGTCATGGTTTTTTAATTGTTCCAAAATCATCTGTTTATAACATTATTGCAAACTTACCTGCATACATTCATGAGTTTTTTCACTATATTCCACCTAAAGACCGCACAAATCGAAATAAAGCTGTGTTAGAATTACTTCTTCACTCCGTCTTTTTTAACTTGCGCAACCAATTAACTAAAATATCATATACATGCTTTTTTAATCTGATCGAAAATGAGGTCAAATTATCTATTGAAGATTTAGGATTAACAAACAATGACTTTTTTGCAGTTGACTCAATGGAATTTATTAATCTTTTAAAAATCTTGTTTAATTATTATTCTTTTGAAGATATATACAAAGATGCTATGCTAAAAACAACAGCAACTTTCGACCTTCAGCTTCTTCTTGCGAACAAGGACGCTTGTGTTAACAAATTCAACGATTGTGCATATGATTATTTCAACATACTCGTTCTTTTTTTCAGAGAGATCCGTTCTGATATTGAAATGTGCAAATTTTTAGATATTGATCTAAAACAGTACATAAAGTTTATGGCCGAAGAGCCGGAATTCTGTATTCTCCCGAAAGAACAAGTCGGAGATTCAACAATAATGAGATTCGGCTATATGTGCCATTATTTATATTTTATAAAACAAAAGAAACTTGCAGAATCAGAGGGGCGGCACTTGGATATATATAAAGGGTTCCGAATTGCAGATTGGTTTGAGAATGTAACAATAATTATCAAAGAACTTCAACAAGATATAAAAAATTTAGATTTCAAACAAAAATACGAAAATCTACAGGGGTATCTTCAAGAATATATGGATTTAGCTATCGAACAGTACTACACAGGCGATTCAGATGCGGACAGATCCGTTTTAGAATCTACCGTTTGCAAAATTTTTGATCCTGATAAATACCCGTCAATAGATTTTAAGCAGTACAAATTTACAAGATTATTAAAGGATTTGTTCGATAAATACATGAGCTTCGACAAAGCAGAAGACGAGGAGAAAAAGTTGCAGTTAATTTGCGGTATCAAAATACTATTCCGAGATTTATATGCATTTGATCCGGATCTGGACCTGCAAACATAAAAAAGACAACGACAGTGCAATGCTTCAAAAGAAGCGTACTGTCGTTGCTTTTTATTATTTTGTATCAATGTGAATAAAGCTCTGTTCACACCCCTGCTGTCTGATATAATCCAACCATGCATAAATATTATCCGGCAAGATTACCTTATCCTCATCACAAAATTGGTTGTGTCTTTCCAATGCACAAGCCATCAATGCAAATTCATTTTCAAGAGTTGTGTCAAAAATACCAAGATCGTCAGTATTGATCGAAGCGGATAACCTCGGATTTGACAAATTGAACCGCGGGTCATTGGCAGCATACAAATGCTTGTTGTTAAATCTGAAAATCGGATGCTTCAAATAATCCTTGAATGTTCCGATCAACCAATTGGATGATGGGTTACATTCAATACCGATGTTTTTCAAACTGATATCATATTGCATCTTTTCCTGCACCATACAAACGGAATCAATTATGCATTTGGGCACTGCATATTCAATTCTTTTATCAGAATCAGCTTTCATTCCCGCATGAAAATGATAATAATGATACAGCGCATTGGAAATCATGTCATAATTTTTACCGGCTTTATACCGCCTTTTCCACATTTCAACATCCGGAGAATTTAAAACCTCCAAAAAAGCTTTTTGTTCTTCCTTGGATCCGTCAGGATTGTGATAATATAAAAAAGGATCGTTTCCGCGCAACCTTTGTGAGCTGTAATAATCAAGCACATCAATAGAGTATACCAAACTCCGTCTCGGATCTTTAAGGTTGTTTGTATATATCTCAGTATACAACTTCTTAAACCACTTATAAATCTGATCCTCTGCGGCATTATTCTGAATATCATACTGATGCATTTTACCGTGTAACCATGTCAGATTATCCAACAGTGCTTGTTTTTTCAACAAAACAGTGTGTCTCTTTGAATAGTACCATTCCTCGCAATCAATTCCCAATGCCAACGCATGTCCCAATCTGTCTCCGCCTCGCATCTCCAAAAATGCAATTGCTTCATCAATCGCTCGCAATCCGTCAACAGGATCCAAAAAATCTTCTCCTGCATGATAGGTAATGCGCATATTCCGATACGGTTGCGGAGATACATAATCATCAAAACCATATCTGTACTGACGAATCATACGAAAAGACGGCGCAAAAACTTCCGGTCGACAATCGATTTCATTTGAACAAGCATCAATGCCAGTCACCAATGACATTACTTTGGGGTTTTTCTTTACCGCTTCAATAATTGCGCTTGCATGAATACCGACCTGTTCGCGCTTCTTATGATCACGCGGCATGATATAATCAAAATCACCCCCGCTATATTCCTGTGCTTTTTTCGGAAAATGCAACACATAATGCAGTTTTTTATCAACAACAGATTTCACATACTCTTGTTGCTGTTCATTATCAACAGAAATAAATTTTGCAGCGTTATAAAGCTTGCTGATTTTTTCTATCAATTCGTCTGCCGTATCAGCCGGCCCCATTCTGCCTTCAAAAGAAATAATCTGTGGGTTTAATAACACCGATTGTTGGGCGATCACATTGCGCATGAAAGCATACTCGGGATAATCATCCGTAAACAGTTCTTTACGATCCTGATATTTTAAAAAATTACCAAACCCAACACGGTTGTTAACCTGCATCAACTCACTGCGCAGCTTACAATAGATCAGCAAATATGCATACGCTACATCAAGATATGGGGTAATTGTTGCATCGCCACGATAAACAGCAGCAAAAAGATTATACAAAAATCGTTGCTCTCCGGCAAGAATATAAAACAGTCGTCGTTCATAGTTTCGCACGGCAAGTCCATGATAATACGGCGCATCCGCATCATCCCACGGCGCATCAGCTTCATCACAGCTTGCATAATCGGCAACAAAATCATTTTCTTTTTTATTGTACAATATTTTCAATGCATCAATCAGCTCATTCACTTCTTTAGCGCGCATATCGCAGTCCGCTTCGCTTGCCGTCAAAATTGATAATAACCATTGCTCATTGTCTTTCTGCAATTCATCTTCCGTTTTTTCATCAGCCGAGTTCAAGACCCATTGCCCTCGCATACGTAAGAACAGGAATAATCTGATGCAGACAGCTTTGAAAGTAAGCGAATAGTACGATTCTGCGCCGGAATAAGGTGCATACACGGAATCCAATGAATAACCATCCAGATTTTCTTTGGCAAACTCTTTTTTTCGTTTTTCGGAATAATTATTCATTAAGCAGATCCATGAAAACAAAAATGCGCTTGATGACCCACCGATATGAAAGTGATTTTCAGCAACACCTTTATCCAAAAGATGATTCAGCCGCTTATTGTCAGTATGCAAATTAAGCGGCCAAGAAAACACCTTTCGTTCATAACCGTTTTTTATATCGGTTTTTGCCAAAAATGCAGCCACGAACAGCAGCGGATCAATAGGATGCGTCAATTCACGAAACTCAAGAACCTTTTTATATTTACACAAACATTCATTTCGTCCGTCTGTAATCAACAAATCCTCAACAGCTTCTGCAATCAATCCGAATATTCCCGTCTCAAAGTCATTACAGTTTTTTGAAATTTCTTTTGCATATTGATAGGCATATTCAGCTTCATTTACGGAATAGTGTGGAAACTGATTCTGCAAGGCTGTACAAAAACTGTTTTCATCAGGCAATAAGGAAAGCGGCTTTTCAATGCTCGGTTTTCTTGTTTGTTTAGAATTACACCACGCCTTTATCGCATATTCCGGCGGAATGCGTCGAAGCAGAACAAATAAAGTATCTTCTATTACCATTTTTGTTATTACAACTGTACAAACTCAATAAAATTTCATTTAAGATAGCCGGCGGTATTGCATAACCGTATCTGTCTTTATAGAGATTCACTAAATCAACTTTTTGTACCATATTGTCAGCTATACTCGCCAACAAATCTTCAACCAACGGACGAAAACTTAAAATAACACTCTCTTCGCTGTTAAAGCGCTCACTCAAAACCGCATATGCCATAATTGCGATATTGCTGTCATAAACACTCATTATGATTTCACCTCAATGATATCATAACATATACATTGCGATGTTTCAACAAAAATCAGCTATAATTGCTGCTTGCACATGAGAATTTAAAAATATCTTATACAAATAAATTGTACACCATTCTGAATCACTTCAAAATGGCAATGGGGGCCTGTTGAATAACCCGTTGAACCACATTCTGCGATAACCTGTCCTTGCTTTACCTCCTGCCCTTGCACAACAAGCAACACTGAACAATGACCATACAAGGTCGTGTAGGTAGAATCATGTTGAATCTTAACATAATAACCATATCCATCTGCATCATAACTTGCAGTGACAACAATACCATCTGCCGCCGCAAGAATTGGGGTACCGAGTGGTGCCGCTATATCTGTCCCACCGTGTGTTTTTACTGCACCCGAAATCGGATCAACACGAGTACCAAAATAAGAAGTAATGGTTTGCGTTTGCTCAAACAGCCAAATAAACATACCGGTTCCGACATAATCGCTGTTGCCTTGAATAATCTGTCCACTTGATCCGAGTAATTCTGTCCACAAATCGTCAAATTCTTCGCTCAGCAATTCATCAAGTTGAGCTTTCTGCTCCTCATCAAAATTATACAAAGTAGCAATTTCACCGTTGTTAAGTTGAACAATAGTGATAACCAACACTTGTTTTGTTACATATTCGGTTGTGACATCACTATTCCCTTTTTCATCGGTTGTTACTGTTTGTTGGGTAACCGTTTGTGGGATTACAACACCTGTCATTTTATTCATTCCTTTCAATTTCGTCATAATAATTTGTCGAGATAAATTTCAATTCTCTCGGCATAAGAATTTCACTTTTAAGATAAGTGATTAAAACCTTTTCCGCCGTCATTCCGTGATATTTAAAAAAGCCGAGTGTCGCAAAAGGAGCCGCACCAACAATACAAACCCAACTGAGTGTTTCAATACCGAAGAACGGTTTAAGAAGAAAGTACAATCCAACTGCTATACCGCAGGCTAAAACCGAAAATACGAACTGACGGAGATTAAGACCGAAATATACCGCTTCACTGTAATCTCGTATTTCACGGTTAATCTTTACTTCCATTTATATAATCAACTCCTTTATAATCCCATCACATATTAATATTTACATTTTTCCGTTTTGCTCTTGCGCTTCAAGTTTACCTAAAAGATACAAGAATACGATTGCTGGTATTCTGAGAATCGGTGTGCTTGTTTCGTGCTTTGTAACACCTACATCTTCAAGCTGCTTTGTAATAAGAAAAGCATTTGTAATCTTAGATTTTTCATCCTTGCAAAGTTCCACTATGGCATCCGATTCTGCGATATGCGAGTTATTTCGATACTTAACCTCACAGAGAATTTTCTCACGAGGAAGTTCTATAACGACATCCACTTCTTTCTGATTGTTCTTTGCTTTTCTGAAGTAACCCAACTGTGCCGTACTACCCTGATAGAATGATACAATATGCTTATACACTGTTGTTTCAACCATTGCCCCAAGCTCTTTTTCATCTGCAAGAACATCATCAATCATCAATACCGCATTACGGATTGCTGCATCGGCAACAAAAATTTTAGGCTTTCCTTTTAATGATCCTTTACTTCCGACATCCATTGGTTTTGCCATGTATATAAGGTTAGACATTTCAAGAGCCTCAATATATCCCTCAAGAGTAGCTACTGTTGTATTTTCAAGTTCCTTTGCGGCTGTAGTTATGCTGAATATCTCTGTTGAGTTCATACAAAGATACAAAAATAACTTTTCCATAAGAAGCGGACTTCTTATATTAAACAAACTCAGAACATCTCTTTTTATAACCTTATCTACAACATCTTCACGAAGCATCCGTTGAGCATATGAATCATCATCAGACAAAACAAGCTCCGGGAAACCACCAATCATAAGGTAACGATTAAAATGTTGCAGCAAAGGAGTAAATCTGTCCGTTAAATCCATAAGTTCAGCTTTTGACATATTCACTAAATTAGTCAACTTCAAATTTTCAGACAATATAGGTTCTTCAATTTCCAGAAGCTTACAATACTCATAGAACGACATAGTTGGAATCTTAAGAACACTCCAACGACCTGTACCACTATCTGCCGAGCCTTTTTCAATAATCGGACTTGCGGAACCTGTTGCAGTTAACCGAATATCTTTTCTACTGTCATATATAACCTTCATCCAAAGTTCCCAATTCTCTGTATATTGGATTTCATCAAGAAAAATATATTTTGTTCCCTCTACGGGATACAAGGATTCATATATAGTCAAAACCTTTTCAACATTAACGAGTTTTACAATAGGATTATCAAACGAAACATACAGAATATTCTTTGCAGAAACACCTTCTTCAATTAAAGCGTCCATCATTTGATACATTATTGTTGTTTTTCCCACTCGCCTTGCACCCGAAAGGACTGCAAAACGGCGAAGACTTTTATGCTTTATCATTTTAAGTGCTTCATAATATGCCAGTCTTTTCTGAGGTTTGCTTTCTTCTCTGATTGTAGCCGGATTTCTCCACCAAGGATTATATTGTCTTAACACTTTGATTACCTGTTCATCGCTTACAATAGCCATAATGCACCTCCGGAAAGTATTTTTTGAGGGAGTTATTAAAATATGCTTTAACAACTCCTTTTATTTTTCACAAGTACATTATATCAATAGTCACTTGGAATTGCAAGAGCATTTTCGTTTTTACCCCACAATAAGGTCAAGAATTTCTTTTGCAAAGGTGATAATGATACCGCCGGCAACTGTAAGGAAGCCGTTAGCTCTCTGTGAGGGGTCGTGAGATTTAAGAGAGAGACCAACCTGAACAATACCAAAGCCGAGAAGGATAAGACCTACTGCTCTGATAAGACCGAAAATGAATGTGAAAAGATTGTTTACTACTGCAACGGGGGCCTCTGCAGCAAAAGCTGTAACGCCGCATACAAACAGCATTGTAAGGCAAAGGATAATTCCTACATAAGCCTTAAAACCTTTTCTAACTTTACCCTCCATAGGAGCCTTCTTTGTTTTTGTGATTACATTTTTACTCATATTTTTATTCCTCCAAATTATTTAATAAATATTCTTCGATTTCATCACTTGAATAAATAACAACATCTGATATTGGTAAATCATCAATGCTAATATCATCAAGTTCATCAAAAATCATTTCAAGGCTTGAAAAATCTTCAAAACCGTGAACATAGTTTTCACCCCTACCGTCTGTTATATCTTTGACATTTGGGTGTTTTAAAATATCATACTTTAAGTCCTGCACAGGTCTTTCACTCTGCAGAAATAAGGTGTAGTGTTCGATAGCTTTAATCACAAAATCACACTGTTTTTCTTTGGGAATAGCTTGCGGAATTGCGTCGAATATGCGATTGTCTCTGAATGGAGATTTTTCCCTTTGATTCGGCTTTTCTTCACTCATAATAGCTTCTATTGCTTCTTTTGTGAGTTTTCCTTCTTGTGAAAATCTCTTCATTCTCAATGTTTGGTCGTGAGACGGCGTACATTGTTCAGAATCAATCGCATCTGCTAAATTCAACTGTTCTTCAGGAGTAAGATACGAAATCTCTACCGCAGGACGCATAGCAATTTTCTTTTCATCGACAAGATTAATAAGTTCAGGAATTAGGTTAGTAAGACGAATATATCTGCGAACTTGGTCTTGGCTTTCTCCAACTTGTTCACCAAGCAACTCGCGAGATGCTTTGGACTTCTGTGCCGATGGCACAGAAGTTAAATCTGTACGTTGACCTTGTCTTTTCATTGCTTCAAGTCGCATTTTATAAGCAAAGGCTTTTTCTGAAGGTAAGATTTCATCTCTTTGCAGATTACTGTCCACCATTGAAAGTATGGCTTCATCTCTTGTGAGATTCTGAACTCTCGCAGGTATCTTTTCTATACCCGCAATTTCAAACGCACGTTTTCTTCTGTGTCCTGATACAATTTCGTACATACCATTATCAAGAGGTCTGACGAGAACAGGCTGAATAAGTCCTCTTGTTTTTACACTTTCAACAAGCTCAACCATATTTTCATCGTCCCTTACCTTGTATGGGTGATCAGGAAAATCCTTAATGCTTGACAAGGGTATTTCCGTCAGCATTTCATTTTTTAGACTCAAGTTTATTTCCTCCCATCACCCAAAGATATTGAAAAATAACTGAAGAAAAGCCGTTATATACAGCCCGGGAAGAACGAGAAGTCCGTGTATCATGATTGTTTTTTCCTCCTTGCTTTGATGCTTTATTTGTGATTTGTAATGGTACTTTATGTTTAACTAAAGTCCATTGAGTTTAATAAGCATTTTTGTTCTCCTTTCTATTTTTTTGATTTAATAAAAAAACGGCCGCTACTAAAAAGTAACAGCCATGTACTGATATATAAAAAAACCGAATTATTAATAAAACATAATAACTCGGTTAAAATATTTTTAGAAACAAATAGTAACGTTATAGTTTACTTGGTATCTATGTTCCTGAACTCGCCGTAATTCTCTGTAAAAACTATACTGTCGTACGGGACAAATGTTTTTGACCATCTGGCCGCCGACAGAGCCTGCCTGCTTGGAAGTCAGGTCGCCGTTGTAACCCTGCTTAAGATTTACGCCGACTTCGGAAGCGGCTTCCATCTTGAATCTGTTGAGAGCCTCACGTGCTTCGGGAACAAGA
>JAFQHQ010000013.1 GCA_017397885.1 Clostridia bacterium
ACCGCGTAAGCGGTGGAGGGATTGTAACAAACTGCCTCAATTGCAGTATTTGTGCTTGTTTGAGAGTTTATTATTTAACAATCCCTCAGTCACTTCGTGACAGCTCCCTTTACACAAGGGAGCCTTTCGTCCTTGTGTTAATCTCCCCGACAAACTCAAATTTAGTTATCTTTTGAATTAAATTCATTTTCGATTATCATGTCACTTTATTTCTTGCCGGTAACAAAGATTTTTCGGTATTTTGCCGGTGTGCATCCGGTTACCTTTTCAAATGCTTTGTAAAACCCCTTGTCGGAAGCATAACCGACTCTTGAAATAATTTCATTCATTGTCAGATTATCTTCGTGCATAAGCTCAATTGCCTGCTCAATTCTTTTTTGAGTGATAAACTCGTTCCAGTTCATTCCGTAATAATCCTTGATAATTCTGCCTGTTTGCCGTGCACTGAGATTAAGCACACCGGCAATTTCTTCAAGATTAATGCTTGAAGAAAGATGAGTTTCAATGTAGGAATATATCTTGTGGATTCTGGACATATCACTGTCAGAGCTGTATGCATTGTCCGGCAATGCCTTGTTGGGATTTTGTGCATAAGCCTTGTCAATAAGCTCCAAAATCAGATGATAGATGTTATAATGAAGCTTTGCATGATTGGGATATATCAGGTTTTTTTCTATTTGTGTGAGATATCTGCTGATGTTTTTGAAATTTCTTATTATAATAAAGCTGTCCGACAAAATGTTTGATAGCAGTTTAAAAACAGAATATGTTGTTTTGACATTGTTTGAAGCAAGGGAAAAAATAATTGCCGAGGGGTTTTCTGCAGAATTCTCTTTTAACTTTATGCTTTTGGTGAGTCTGTGCTGAACCTTTGGCGAAACAATAATTATTTCATTTTTGTCAACAAAATGCCTTTCTCCGTTAACCTCAACCTCCATTGTTGTTGCATCGCCCGTGTAGAACAGTTCATATCCCGAATGGGTGTGGGGGATTTTGAAATATGGACCCACATATGGCTCAAGCTCTGCATTTGCATATTCCGTGAGAACAGTTATTTTTGCATCCTCAATATTTACGGTGCATTCCGAAACCATTGTATAACTGTGTTTTTCCATAAGATTCACCACCTGACTCGTTTTTCTTTCCTAAATATAACATCTTTTCCATTAAAAATCAATAGATTTTATCTGCGTTTTTGTACTAATCCGACATCGCAAAGTTACATCGTCAACTTGATTGGTAGATTTTTTGCGAAAAAAATATATAATTTAATTATAGTAAAATTCGTATTGGGGCTATGTTTCTGCATTAACCCGATGCGTATTTACGAAGAAAGGAGTTTATTTATGCAAAAAAGAATTCTGACACTTATCCTTGGTGTTGTAATTGTGCTTTCGGCATTATCGCCTGTGGCATTTGGCGCACAAGCTGATGACGAACCTTCCTGCGAAGCGGCAATTTCAGCACTTAAAAGATTCGAAATGCTTGGCGAAGACTTTGAAGCCGATGAGGTTATGAGCTTCGGCGATTTCGTGGGACTTGCAATGAAGCTCACGGGAGTTTCCCAAATCCCGGTTTCCGAGGAGCCTTGTTTTTCGGATGTGCCAAAATCGGCAAAACACTATAACGCCGTTATGCATGCCAAAAACATGGGCATTGCAACAGGTCTTGGTGACGGTAGCTTTGGTTACAATCAGAGGCTTACCATGGACAGGGCGGCAAAAATCCTTGTTTCAATTCTTGGATATGAGCCCTATGCCGTTGCTAAAGGCGGATGGAGCGCAGGCTACATAATTGTTGCAGGAAGCGAGGGTATCCTTGACGGATGTGATTTTGATTCTTCAAAACCTCTTACGGGCAGAGCCGCTGCTCAGATGGTGTATAACTGTCTCGAAACCGATATCCTTCAGCAGGAAAGCTACCCCGAGGGAAGCTATCGAACTGTGGACGGCGAAAACCCTCTCACCAAATGGATGAAGATTAAAAGAGTTGAAGGCTTGGTAACCGGCAATCAGATTACCGATATTTCAGGCGGTGAAGGCTTGGAAGACGGCATTGTTACAATCGACAATGTGAGATATGTTGAAAACAGCACTCTTGCAGGCGACCTCCTTGGATGTGAAGTCACAGCATATTATAAAGAAGAGAACGGGAAAAACATTCTTCTTGATGTGAGACTTGACGAAGATGCCAAGACATATAACATTTCCGGTTTGGACATAGAGCCGGAAACAACAGCATCAAAGGTTTATTACTATGATGAATCAACCGACAAAAAACAGGATGTTTCCATCAATCCCGATGCCTACATATTCTATAACTTTAAAAAATACTCTGATGCCTCCAGTCCCGATCTTTTCAAACCCGAAAATGGTGCTTTGAAACTTATTGACTATGACGGCGACAAAAAGTGCGACGTTGTTTATGTTACCGAAAGCGAGGTTTATGTCGTTGAATCTGTCACAGCCGGAAGCGGTAAGGTTAGTGACAAGTATGGCAAGCCCGACTTGATTTTAAATCCCTCGGATGACGAGGTTGTTGTAGAAATCATTCTTGACGACGCAAAAGTTGATATATCAAAAGTTGCCGTAAACAATGTTCTTACCGTAACCAAAAGTGATGACGAAAAGTTTATCCGGGTTGAAGTTGGTTACCGAAAGGTAAAAGGACTTGTTTCCGAAAAGGGTAATGGTTATATTGTTGCCAAAAACAAAAAATATAACATTCATCCCCAAAGCGAAACCGTTTTTGAAGGAATCGCCCCCGGAACAGAGGGAATTGTTCTTCTCGACATCTACTACAACGCCGTAGGATTTATAGCCGATTCATCATCGGACGGCGAATACGGGTATGCAATCTCTGCAATGACAAAACAAAGCGGATTGTCAGATAAAATAATTGCATTTAAAGTCTTTACACTCGATAATGAGGTTAAAATTTTTGAAGTTGCAAAAGACATCAAGGTTAACGGCAAAGTGTCAAACGATTCGGGCGAAAAATATGATGCCGAAACTCTGATGAAAGAGTTTACCACCGATGTAACCTACTACCGCACCAAAGCAAATGAGCGCACCTTCACCGATGTTTTTGACCATCAGCTCATAAAATATAAGCTTGATGCCGAAGGCAAACTCATTGCCATTGAAAAAGCAGTTCTCAACTGCCGTGACTTTGGCGGAACCGGAAAAGCAATGGATGCGTTCAGCCTCGACCTTGACTACAAAGGCTGGGGAAATGCCGATACTCCCGTTGCTCACAACTTTATATATAAAAATTCCGGTATGCTCGGAAACGATTTTCAGCTTGTGAATGCTCAGGGTATACAGATTCCAAGTGCCGATATATGGATTGACTATTATGACGGAAAGATTTCCGATTCCGATTTGGAAACGATGTTTTCACTGTACAAACCCTATTTGAGCTGGCCCAATGACAAAACCTTTGGAAACAACACTGCAATTAAGCTCTATGACATAAACGAAGTAAAATATGCATCGGTCATAGTAACCGAGGGTGGAAAGGTTTCGACAGTTGTTGAACCAAACTTTATGCTGGTTGAATCTGTTTCTCAGATGCTCGATGAAGACGGTATGCCCGGAACAGCAATAAGTGGTATGTACAAGGGTGAATATCAGAAAATCTTTGTTGATACCACAGCCGATGCCTTTACTCCCGGTCTTTGGAGAGAAGAAGGTCTTCTCAATCTCAAACCCGGTGATGTAATTAGAATTGCAAGAAATTCAAAGGGCGAAATCATAGATATCTTCAAAATATACACCGTTGAACAGGAATCAACGTGGCCCATTCCCGTTGACACAAGAATAGACTATGTTGGAGTTATGCAATACTTCAGAGATAAAACCTCCGACGGATACCGTGAATACCTTCTTGGCGGAAACGAGTTTACTGAGCTTGCATTTCGTGGTGAAAATGGCGATCCCTACACCCTTAGAGTTTATCCATGGTGTTACTGGACAGGCAACAGTCTTATTGCAATTCATGCAAGAAGTGTGTTTGTTAAAAACGGTGTTGTTATGATTAACCCCGGTGTTCCCCACGGTCATTCAGAACCTGTTGGTCTGAAACTCGGCAGCTTCCCCGGAAACGCACTGGAAAGAGGTGCTTATTTCTTTGATGAAGCCACCGGCAAAGTAAGACCTGCAACCAAAGAAGACCTTGAGGAAGATGATACAAAGTCGTATGTTCTTCGTATGCGTTATGCGGTTGTTGAAGACCTTATCGTAATTAAACACAAAGAACCAATTCAGGGTGAATGGTTCGGTTGGTCGGAAACAAAGTAAGAGTTGCGTAAAAACAAGTTGGGGTTTAACAAGCTGTTTAACACAAGGACATCGTAGGGCGTGACGACCTCGAAACGCCGTGTTAAACTCAAAGATGAATTGGAGTTTATAGGGTAGATGAGATTGGGCTGATGTGTGAGGCTTCCCCTGGTGGGGAAGCTGTCACCGTATGGTGACTGATGAGGGGAACCAAAAGAAAGTAATTTCAAATACAAATTTGAAAATAGTTCAAACTACTGAAAATACTGCTTTCTAACGCTCCACTAACCAATCAAATTCGCACAAGTGCTCTTTTCTTGGAGTGTCACTATC
>JAFQHQ010000145.1 GCA_017397885.1 Clostridia bacterium
GGACAAAGGCTAACTGCCCCGAAGGCTTTGACAATAACCCTGAAAATATGCAGAAATCTCCCGAAAAGAAAGCAGAAGAGTGTTAATTTGTTGTTAAGATGATGTGCATCATCAAAGACCTTTACAATGGTAACAAAAATCTTCCGGAAGGCTGCGAAGAAGAAATGGTTGGTCACAACGCCATTGCCGGCGGGTTCCAGGGTCAGAGACAGTGGACAGATTTTTATCCCAACTGTGACTTCCCCGAATCAATGCTCAACTCTTCCTTCGACTGGGAAGGCGCAAGAGAACCCTACATTCTTGCAACAGAAAATGACACATTAAACGGTGTTTGTATGCTCTTTGGTAAGCTCCTCACAAACACAGCTCAGATTTTTGCCGATGTTCGTACATACTGGAGCGGAGATGCAGTTAAAAAAGCTACAGGCTATGACATTGAAGGCAAAGCAAAAGAAGCTGACGGCTTTATTCACCTCATCAACTCCGGTGCGGCTTGTATTGATGCATGCGGTGAAGTTAAAGACGAAAACGGCAACGGAATCATCAAACCTTTCTGGGAAATGACCGAAAAAGATCAGAAGGCATGTCTCGAGGCTACCACATGGAATGCGGCAGACCTTGGCTATTTCAGAGGCGGCGGATATTCTTCAAGATTCCTCACAAGAGCCGAAATGCCCGTTACAATGATGAGACTTAACATGGTTAAAGGTCTCGGACCCGTAATGCAGATTGCAGAAGGCTGGACAATCAATCTCCCCGATGAGGTTTCCGATGTACTCTGGAAGAGAACCGACTACACATGGCCCTGCACATGGTTCGCTCCCAGAATCACAGGCGAAGGCGCTTTCAAATCCGCTTATGATGTTATGAACAACTGGGGTGCTAACCACGGTGCAATCAGCTATGGTCACATTGGTGCCGATGTTATCACACTTTGCTCAATCCTCAGAATCCCCGTTTGCATGCACAACGTTCCCGAAGAAAAAATCTTCAGACCGTCTTCATGGAATGCTTTCGGTATGGATAAAGAAGGTCAGGACTACAGAGCTTGCTCTGCATACGGACCTATGTACAGAAACATTAGATAAGATATGATATAAAACATAACCCGTTTCCGATTGATATAAATCATCTCGGAAACGGGTTTTTTTAAATTATTTTCATAACTCTTTCAAATACTTCACCTATGTTTTCTCTTATTACCATGCTCGCATTGCCGTCATATTTTGTTTCGGACTTATTTATCATAACGATATATTTGCCTCCGAAATAGCGTACAAAGGAAGCGGCAGGATACACTGCAAGTGAAGTTCCGCCAACAATTAACATATCGGCATTTTCAATTTTGTCAATTGCCGATTCCGCAACACCGTCATATAGATTTTCGCCATAGAGAACAACCTTTGGCTTAAGCAAAGAATTACAGTGCTCGCACTTTGGAATGTTTTTGGTTTTTATTGAATCAAGAACAGTTTTCGTATAGGCTTTTTTTCCGCATGAAACGCAATAAAATTCCTCCGCTGTACCATGAAGCTCAATTACGTTTTTGCTCCCTGCTCTTTGGTGAAGACCATCTATATTCTGTGTTATAACAGCTTTAAGCCTACCCATTTCTTCAAGGGATGCAAGGGCCTTGTGAGCACTGTTGGGCATTGCATCAATTATGAAATATTTTCTGTAGAAATCATAGAAAACATCCGTGTGTTGAAAAAAGAAATCGTGACTGAGAATCTCTTCGGGTGAAATGCCATATTCCTTTACGGTTGCATATAGTCCGTCTTTACTGCGATAATCCTTTACGCCGCTTTCGGTTGAAACTCCCGCACCGCCAAAGAAAACAATGTTGTCACACTCTTTTATCATTTTAGCAAATTCATTTATCATCTTTTTTCACCATCCTTTTGGGCTTGGTCAATTCGTAGCTGTCGGAAACCATTTTCATTATATCCTCACATGGAATGCTTCCGTCAAGGATTATGGAATTCCAGTGCCATTTGTTCATATGATAGGCAGGAACAACAGCATCAAAGGCAGATCGCCACATGTAGGTCAGCATCGGGTCGCATTTGACATTTATCCATATGTTGCCTTGCCGTTCATATATGGCGGCAAACATTTTTTTGCTGTCGTTGTGGCGCATTATTGTCCAGTTGTGATCACGAAAAGGATAGTCCTCATATGTATTTTTCAATGATAGGCAAAAGTTAATTGCATCTTGTCTTGTTTTCATATCTTAATAACATTCCTTCAACACATTAAGAATATCTTTGTGAGTCATATATTTGTATCCGCCGCCCTCATAGGTTGAGAAGGCAATTTTTTCGAGCATATCCTCTGTTGCACCAAGCTCTCGAAGAGTGAGCGGAATTCCAAGCTCTTTTGCAAAGCTTTCGAGGCATGAAATGCCCTCACGGGCAATCTCTTCTTTGGTTTTTCCGTCGGGATTGACATTCCAAACATTTTTGGCAAAGCGCACAAATTTGTCAATGCCGTTTTTGAAAATATATCTGTAATACGGCATGGAAATAACCGCAAGTCCAAGGCCATGAGGACAGTCGGTGTAGGCACCAAGCTGATGTTCAATGTTGTGAACCTGCCAATCCTGGGTTTTGGAAAGTCCGGTTACGGAATTGAGACCGAGAGTTGCACACCACATGATGTTGCTTCGTGCTTCATAGTCTTTAGGATTATTTATGGCTGTTTTGGAACTGTTAATCAGTGATTTCATAACAGCTTCAATCACATAGTCGGTTGTGTTGTCATCTTCACCCGAAAAATATTGCTCCATCAGATGACTCATAACGTCAAAAATTCCACTGACCATTTGTTTTTGAGGAACCGAGTAGGTTAATTCGGGATTCAAAATCGAAAACTTCGGATTCACATCGGGATTGAATACTCTTCCGGTTTTAACGGTAACCTCTTCATTGGTGATTACACTTCCTGCATTCATTTCCGATGCGGTGCCGGTCATTGTGAGAATTGACCCCACCGGAACAATTTCGTTGTCTACCTCTTCAAAATCAATCCAATATCTTTGCCACGGATTACCCTTGGCATAGCTTGACACGGAAATTGCTTTTGCACAGTCAATGACAGATCCTCCGCCAACAGCCAAAATCAAATCGATATTATTTTCACGAACAAGTCTCGCCCCCTCAAGTACCTGAGAATATGAAGGGTTTGGTTTGATTCCGGACAGTTCCGTTACATTTTTTCCGCACTCATTTAATATTTTTAAAACCTCATCATAGAGTCCGATTTTTTTGATAGAGTTTTTCCCGTAAAGAAGAAGTATATTTTTGCCGTAGCAGGCAAGCTCTTTTGAAAGATTTTTCATTGAATCTTTTCCGAAATATATTTTTGTTGGGTTGTAATAGTTGAAATCGTATAGCATAATTATCCTCCGATTTTTAATTTTCAAATGTGTTAATAGTGCTCTCCAACGGATTTCACACCAATCCCATGCACCACTCAACGCCAATTGCCACAACAACCACCAGCGCTGATATTACAAAGCCGTGAATCATTGGATTAATGCCCGATTTTTTCATATCTTTAAAGCTTGTGTTCAAGCCAATTGCCGCAAGTGCACAAACCATGAGAAATTTGCTCACATCTTTTGCATATGATGAAACCTCTGCCGGAATGAAGCCTGCACTGTTAACAACAGCCATTACCACAAAGCCAAGAATAAACCACGGAAACAGGCTCAGCACATTAGTTTTTGTGCGCTTTGCCCCGATGCATTCTTTGCGTTTGAGTCTCATGCTTATTACCGAAAAAATAAGCACCGTCGGTATTATGGAAAGCGTTCTTGTGAGTTTTACCATTGTAGCAAAATCACCTGCACCCTCGCTATAGGCATAGCCTGCCGCAACAACACTGGAAGTGTCATTTACCGCAGTTCCTGCCCACAAGCCATATGCCATGTCACTGAGCCCGAGCATTTTACCAATAATCGGGAACAAAATTATCATAGCCATATCAAACAAAAAGGTTGCAGACAATGCATAGGCAATGTCTGAATCATCGGCATCTATAACAGGTGCAATGGCGGCAATTGCAGAACCGCCGCAAATTCCGGTTCCTGCTGAAATAAGATTCGAAAGCTTCCAGTTTAGCTTTAGTGCTTTGCCTATAAAATATCCTCCTCCAAAGCATGTAAGCAATGTAAACACCATTACGGCAAGTGACAGCTTTCCGACAGAAAGTATTACTTTTACACTAAGCGATGCTCCGAGGAGCACAATTGCAAATTTCAAAATCTTTTTTGATGTAAACTTAATTCCGGGTTTCAAACAATCAATTTTCAAAAAATGATTTACAATCATTCCTATAAACAGTGCTATAACCGAAGCACCAATGATATGTATGGGTAACATGCTTTCTATGATTTTTGCAACCGTTGCAATAACAACAGACAATGCAATACCCGGAATCATGCCACAGATATTCTTAAGTATTTTCATATGTTTTCCTCCGTATAGTGTTATTATATTATGCAGATGGTGAATTATCATCTGTAAATTCTTTTTAATTATATCACAATCAAAATGATAATGCAAATACAACGTGGCGATATTCAAAGACACTATTTCGAATAATTTGTCCTATAATAGCATTGACTAAAACGGGTTTATAAAATAAAATATAATAAACAAAACATTAAAAATAAAGGGTGATATTTATGACCGTATATAATCTTGGAGATAACCGTCATCTCTGCTGGGATGACATGCTGATTGACAAAACAGAAAATACAGAACTCCGTATGCACAAACCCGAAAAGAAAAACATTGCATTCCACGCAGAAAAATCTTGGGACGGAATGAACAACGGCTACGCATCAATTCAAAAATGCGGCGACGAATATCGTTTTTATTACCGTGCGGATTCTTCGGTTTTAAATGCTGATGGCAAATATCAAAGATCTGTTGCACCCATGTTTTGTATGGCAACAAGCAAGGATGCAATCACATTCAAACGCCCAAAATTGGGTCTCTATGACATTAACGGAACAGAAAACAATGTTATTCACTTTGAAAACAAATATGTTGACAATTTTTCGATTTTTTATGACGAAAACCCGGACTGTCCGCCTGATGAAAAGTTTAAAGCACTTAAGCTTGCTCCCGTGAATGATGAGGCAAAGCTATTGCTTCACACCAGCCCCGACGGAATTCATTTTACAAAAGAAGGCAGAATTCTTGATCTTCACGGAGACTTTGACTCCTACAACGTTATGCTGTGGGACAAAGAAACAGAGCAATATTTTGTGTTCTACAGAGGAGTTCACGTGCCGAAATATTCCGAATATAAAAATAAGGCGAAAGATATTTACAAAATGGACGGAGATGCCGATGAAATAAGAGACATCAGAGTGGCTACATCAAAGGATTTTGTTCATTTTGAAGAACACGGTCAGATTAATTTCATCGACGACACAGTTGAAGAAGACATTCAATATTATACAAATCAGATTATAAAATACCCAAGAGCAAAAGATATGTTCCTTGCAATGCCCACAAGATATATCGACAGAAGAGCAGATGTTGAAAACTACAAGCTCATGCCCCTATGGGGTCAAAGAAATGTGTGGATTGAAAACTATGGCAGAGAAGGTCTTGCCATTACCGATTCAATTCTTATGACTTCACGTGACGGATTTAACTTCAACCGAACAGACGAAGCATTTTTCACTCCCGGTCCCGAATGTGATGCAAGCTGGTGGTACGGTGACTGTTTTTGGGCATACGGCATGGAAGAGACCGAGTCCGACATTCCCGGTGCACCGAACGAGCTTTCCCTCTATGTTGGCGAAGGTTATCATGTTCAGCCGGTGAATTTCAGAAGATACACAATGAGGCTTGACGGATTTTTCTCGTGGTATGCAAAATATAACGGCGGAGAAATTCTCACAAAGCCATTTACTTTTGAAGGAAATGAGCTTGAAATAAACTTTTCAACTGCCGCATACGGCGGAATGAAAATTACACTTTGTGACGAGGAAGGAAATGAGCTTGAAGGCTACAAGAGCATTTACCTCTTTGGAGACAGTGTTGACAGAAAGGTTAATTTTGAAAAACCACTTTCCGACCTTAACGGAAAAGCCGTGAGAATGAAGATTGAACTTAAAGATGCTCATCTTTATTCATTTAAATTCAACTGATTTTAAGCAATAGCATTAACAATAACATTGAAGGCGTTATCTCAAACGGTGATTTTATCACTGATTGAAATAACGCCTTTTTAAATAAAAACACCGATTAATGTGAAAAGCAAAAATGCAACCGCCGCAAATTGCAACGATTGCACCTTATTTCAAATATTAAATTAGTTGCGAGCAGCTTTTGCTGTTTCAACGAGCTGTGTGAAAGCAGCGGGATCTGCGATAGCAATTTCGGAGAGCATCTTTCTGTTGATGTCTACTCCTGCTTTTTTGAGACCGTTCATGAACTGTGAATAGTTGATTCCGTTCATTTTAGCAGCAGCACTGATTCTTGTAATCCAGAGCTTTCTGAAGTCTCTCTTTCTCTGTTTTCTGCCAATGTATGCATAAACAAGTGATTTCATAACTGCCTGTTTCGCAGTTCTGAAACATTTGCTCTTTGCGCCTCTGTATCCTTTTGCAAGTTTTAAAACTCTTTTACGTCTTTTTCTGGTCGCCATAGCGCCTTTAACTCTAGCCATTAGTAACGCCTCCCTCTATATTATTTGTACAAAATAAGTCTCTTGATTGTAGCTGCATTTGCTGCAGAAGCATAAGTATGCTTTCTGAGAGCTCTCTTTCTCTTTGTGGATTTCTTTGTAAGAATGTGTCTTCTGAAAGCTTGGTTTTTCTTTACCTTTCCGTTTTTGGTAAGACCGAATCTTTTTGCCGCACCTCTATGAGTTTTGATTTTAGGCATAGTCTTGGTACACTCCTTCCGATTATTTTAAGTATAATAGTCTTATTATTTTGGTGCTACTGTCATAGCCATGTTTCTGCCTTCGAGTTTTGCGGGCTTTTCAACACTGCCGACTTCGGATATTGCATCTGCAAATTTTGCAAGAAGTTCGTTTCCGAGCTGGGTGTGGTGAAGCTCTCTTCCTCTGAAGCGAACGGTTATTTTGACTTTGTCACCCGAACTTAAGAACTTTTTGGTGTGATTAACCTTTGTATCAAAATCGTGAACATCGATTGAAGGACTCATTTTGATTTCCTTGATGCTTACAACCTTTTGATTTTTCTTGGCTTCCTTTTCTCTTTTTGCCATTTCAAAACGGTATTTTCCGTAGTCCATAATTTTGCAGACGGGAGGCTTAGCCTGAGGAGCAATCTTAACAAGATCCATTCCTCTTTCCTCTGCTTTCTTCATGGCAACATCGATTGTGACAATATCGAGCTGTGTGCCGTCGTGATCGATTAATCTGACCTCTTTATCTTTGATTTCTTCATTAATCAACAAGTCTTTGTTACTGATGACAAAACACCTCCATAAAACGATTAAGCATTAACAGATTTCGCACAAAAAAAGTGGGCGAAATCCACCCACTTATACATGTCAGAATAAGTATTAACCTTACCGATACCTTTAAACCGTAAGGTGAGAGGTGGACCTCTGCTTTGCTTTCTAAAGTATTATAACACTATTAATTTTATTTGTCAATGTAAATATTCATAAAATATCACAAATTTTCAAGATTTGTTTTGAACAAATTCCACGGATAGTTTTCACTTGGCGGATATGAAACACCCTCAATATCGCCTGAAACATCCGAAAAAGCTAATTTGTGAGACCACAATGCAACGGTGCACCTGTTATCTTTACTTCCGTATTTTCCGTCACCGCAAAGGGGCATTTTGCGAGAAGAAAACTGAACTCTTATCTGATGGGTGCGACCGGTGTGAAGCTTGATTTTCACCAAGGTCAAAGTCTTGCCGTTGAAATTGGCACTTTCGATAACCTCATATTCAAGAGAAGCTTTTTTAACACCCTTTCGCTCACGCTTTACAACAAAAGATTTGTTTTTTCGTGAATCCTTAAAAAGCAAATCCTGATATATCCCTTTTACCTCTTCGGGCACGCCTTCGACAATCGCAAGATAGGTTTTGTCGATGGTTCTTTCGGCAGCAAGCTTTGAAAGATGTGCGGCAAATTCTTGGTTTTTGGCAAAAAGAATTGCACCGCCGACCATGGTGTCAAGACGGTTTATGACTGCGCCGTATCCGCAGTATGCCTTGACATCATCTGCCATGCCGTCACCTTTTGGCGTGTTTTGCGAGGAAATACCCACGGGTTTTTCGCATATTAAAATATCGGGATTTTCAAATATGATTTTCATAACATAACCTTTTTACGAAGTGATATTAAAGTGATATTATCAGTATATCACAAATCAGTAAAAATGTCGAGTCACTTTTTCATTGAAACAAGTTTTTCTGCCATAATGTAGCCGGCTTCTTTTTCGAGACAATTGGAACCGGTGCGTGATTCGTATACAAATTCATAAAATCCAAATTCAAGCATGGCAGTCTCTCCTTTTATTTGTTTTCGAAAACAAATTTTGTACCACCGTCTTCATTGTAATATTCAAGGCTAAAGCTCATGTTACATTCATCGGCAATAACAGCGTAGAGAGTTTTGGTTTCTTCTATGTAATACTCTGTAGGCTCCTGATTGAGAGTGTGCATATATTCAATAACCGGAGATTTGTCAATTGTAACAGTCAGGCTGTTATCTTTGAGCTCGGTGTGACAAAGCTCACTTGCTTCCTCGGTTTCATAAACCTTTTCAATCCACGCGCTTAATGCTTTGAGACCGTTTTCTCTGATGTTTTTGATGATTGGAGAATAATAGTTTTTTACATAGCATGAGAGAAAATCTTTAACTGCACCTGCGCCGTATATATCACCGCAATATTTAAGAGCATTGTCACCAAGGAGGTGAAAATCACGGTGGAGATATTTATTATCTTCGGTTTTGAGGTCAACAACCTGAACAGTGTCGCCGTTTGCAAGAGCATGAAGCTCTTCATCGGCAATGTTTTTCCAGTCGAAATCGGGTTTTTTTCCTTTTTCATAAAGAATGGATCTGCATTCGGCATTTTCTATTTTGGAATTGTCTCTGATGTATTCAATTCCGTATTTTTCAAGAACACGGCTGTAGATTACATTGCAATGTTCGCAATAATTGTGATAGGGTTCAACATGTTCGAAATCGTTAAGCATTCCTCTTGAGGGGCAATGACGCATGTGACTGAAAATGAAATTCCTTTCATAGTCATAGAGCTTTATGAAATCACACGCCTCCTCGGTGAGGGTGTGACCCCAATAGGCTTTTGCACCGCCAAAACCGCCGTAGAGTTCGCATTTTGAAGCAAGACTGTTGGGGTTTGTTTTGTCGCCTATGCTGGTATCGGAAATGTGAAGCCAGTATTTTTGAACCGCTTTCTCTCCGTCACGAGCTTCGAGATATTTAAAAAATTCGCTGTAGAGTGGAATAAATTCTGTGCATGAAATCATGGTTTTTCTCCTTTAATCGTATGCGTATTATAAAATTATTATATATCGCCTGATTTTTGCTGTCAAGTGATTCAAATGGACTTAATTGATGTTAAAAAAAGCTTTTGAGTTCACCGATAATCTTGAATCACTTTATAAACTGAAATAAATTTGACATATATATTATAAATGTTACAAAAACATAATATTTTTATGAAATAGTTGACAGCGACGTACTACTGTTGTAATATGAATATAATAAAATGTAAAAGGAGCTAACTATATAAAAATCAAGTAGTTTTTGAAAATTTTTTAGAATTAGTTAGCAAAACAATGTACATTGAAAATATATAAATAATTGTGGATTTTGTGGCATGACAAATAAACCTTCAAAGGAAGGCGATTTGTA
>JAFQHQ010000014.1 GCA_017397885.1 Clostridia bacterium
AACTGCCTCAATTGCAGTATTTGTGCTTGATTGAGAGTTTATCATTTAACAATCCCTCAGTCACTTCGTGACAGCTCCCTTTACACAAGGGAGCCTTTCGCACTTGTGTTAAACTCACTGATAAATTTCAATTTATTCAATAGTAATTGAATCGTTTGCTTTAACGGTTTTAACCTCACCGTTAACCATGCACCAGATGTCAATGTCGGAATTGTTGATTATCTGAGTTTCGGTTACTTCCATTTTTTCAACAGCATTAATATAGGTACAAATATCATAGATGGTTGCATACCATACATCGTCTCTGCCGCCTATATACTCACAATACTGTGCCCATTCATCCCAAGTCCAATTTGAGTTCGGCTGACCGATGTCGTGGGAATGGGTGAAGATTGAATACATTGAAAGCTCTTTTTCTTTGATTGCAAAATATTTGTCTGCAACACCCGTAAGTCCGATAAGACTTGTTGAACCAACGGTTGCGGTTATGGGAAAACTGATGAAGTCAGCAGCTGTCGGTGCATCAAACAAAGGATTTGCAGGAACACCCCAGGGAGCGTCTGCCCTTTCGTAGAGATAACCGTTTTTTGCAAGGATTTCGCTGTAGTTTGTTGTGTCGTCACCTCTCACACCATTGGGATAAGCATAGCCTTTAACCGGGTAACCCGTTGCTTCGATTATTGCTTCACTCTTTAAGAGGTCCTCTTCAAATTCTTCGTCTGTGATAACTGTCGAGAAGTGAGCATATGAATGGTTTGCAAGCTCGTGTCCCTGATACAAAGTTGCAAATTCCGATGCAGGAATTGAAGCCGCCGCCATCGTTTCGCTTGTGCCGTCTGCTCTTGAACCTACAATGTGGAAGGTTGCTTTCATTGAATTGTCATTGAGGATTTTAACCATGTTACGGTCTGTTAAAAATCCGTCATCAATGCTCAGGGTTATTGCCTTGAATGCCCCTCCGGGGTAGGTTGGCGAAACATCGTTTGCACTTGTGTTGGGTTCGAGCTTCAGGGCAGATGAGGGAGCAAAGGTTGCTCTGTAGGGAGCGACCATGTTTTCGTTATTTACAAGAATTGCTTTTATTTCGCATTTTGACGCTTTTGATGCAACACCGTCAAGTGAAATTTCGGGTACATACTTTCCGCCTGCGGGAACCGTAAAGCTTTTTGCAACCACATCCTCAAGCTTGTGAGTTGTGGGATTTATGAGAGCAAGAAAAGCTGTCATTTCTTCATCGGCAAGACCGTTGTTTACGATTGTGGGGCAAAAAACATTGCTGATGCGGTCAACCTGACTTATTGAATAGCCGTCACTTGTCCTGAAGCAACTGTATTCACCGTCTGCACGGGGAACAATTGCAAGTCTTTGAGCAAGCTTAATGTTGTCAAGATAAAACTCGTTAACACCGTCTGCATAGCTGTATGCCTGGAAACGGAAACGTGGGAGGCTGTCTGCTCCGTAGGTGCCGTTGAGCTTGTAGTCGCCGATTTTTTGGTTGTCTATCCACATTTCATAGGTGTCGGCAACGGGATTTACAACAAGCGCCATGTTAATCCATTCGCCGTAGTTTCTGACAACAGATGAGGTTATGTAATTGGGTTTGCCTGCATCTGTGAGACCGTCGGCAAAAGCAAGGGCAAATTTTGTTTCATCTTCCGCAAAACTTCTTACTTGCACCATTCGCGAAATTGTTGCGGAATCGGTGTAGAAAAGAAGCACAAGGGCTTTGTTGAGATAGCTTGCGTTGCGGTCGGACTCGGGAATCATAATGTCAAACTGAACCACAAAGTCACCGGGGAGGTTTGTGCCGCCTGCAGGGAGATTGTCGTTACCGAGCTGTGCGCTTGAATGGGTTGTATCGTAGATACCCTTCATATGAACGACTTTACCTTTTTCGCCTTTGGGATCGTCAATGATTTCGGCAACTGCCGGTTCTTTGGTGCTTCGCCAGTTCCATTTTGTTGTGTCGAGACCGTTTTCAAAATCTTCATCAAAAATCTTGTAGGCAAATTTTGTTTTAAAGCTTACCTGAGCTTTTGCGGTGTAGCCAAATGCATTTGTGGCTTTGGCTACAAGAGTGTAGGATGTATTATAGTCAAGAGCGGAGGCAGGAGTAAAGGTGTAGCTTCCGTTGCCGTTTGCTTTTATTTCACCCTGCGTCGCTTCGGTGCCGTTTAAGCTTATGGAAAAATCTTCATATTCTCCGCCAAAGGTGATGTCAAAGCTAGGTTTAACCGCAATTTCTTCGTCTCCGTCTTCAATGCCCGAAATTGTAACTGTCGGAATGCAGTTTACGCATCCTTCGCAGGCATTGTAGAGTTTGAGGTCATCAAACCAATAGAGCATGGTTGTGGACATCCATTTTGATGTAACCGTCATGGGAGCGGCATATCCGCCGTTTTGAACAAAAGTGGAAAGCGCTTCGGAATCGGTTGCATTTGCAAAAAGGTCATATACAAATGTTCCGTCGGTTTCTTTTAAAAGATTGCCGTTGACATATGCTGTGAAAGATTCGGATGCAACATCAACATAAATGCAAACATCAATCCATTCATTGGTGTTTACCGCAACGCCTGCGGTGGTTGTGAAGGATTTGTCTGCTATTCTGGGAACGATTTTTCCCGTTGAAGCTGAATATGAAAGCATGCCCACCGTCTCACGGAACAAGGTTTTGTTGTCTGCCTGATAGAGATATATTGACGGGAAGTTTGCAACATTGTCAATTTCGCCAATGCGAACAGAAAACTCATATTTGAATCTGCTTGAAACACTGATACGTTTTGTCATGTTGAGCTGCGATGCATCAACTGTTACCGTGCCGTCGCCGTTGTCGGTAATAATGTTTTCAAGCCTTGCGGCATAGTTGTCGGCATTTTGGTCTTTTTCAACCTTTTCGACAACAGTTTTGGTTGTCTGCTTCCATTGAGAGCTGTTTAGCGTTCCCGATTCAAAGTCTTCGGAAAATGCAAGAGTAAAACAGGAATCCGCCTCCGTTGCACCCTCTGCAAATACTGTTGGAAATGCTGATAAAACCAATAAAAATGTAAGGAACAAAGATAGAATTTTATTCAATTTGATCTACTCCTTTCTATTATACTTTCATTATAAAATATTCAAACGCTTTTGTCAGTATTTTAAGTGACAGGTTTTTAGAAACAATGTCACTTTTAATCACTTCGAATTGTAATATATTTCCAAGCAAATTGTAACATATCTGCATTTTTAACTTTCAAGCCATGCAATTGTATTATTGCGAACTTTTGTTCGCAAAAAACAGGACTGCCTCACTTTTTGTGAGACAGCCCAATTATTAATCAATTACTATTCAAATACAATAATCATCTTCAAACTGCCGTAGTGTGAATAAACAAAGATTTTTGAACAATCTTCCCCTACTGATTTATAGTCAAAGATATCATTTACCGTGCCGGCAGTTACAGTTTCTTTTTCATCGGCATCAAAAACGTATATCTTCTGTTTGTTATAAACCATTTTTTCGGTGTTTAAAGTTGACTCGTTCACACCTTCAGTCAGTTCTTCTCTCGACAGAGTGAATACATCACCGACTTTTTTATATACATCAAAGGTGGTAAAACGAGGTGCACCGGTAAATTTGTCGGCATTTGTGGTTATGGCAGAATTCAGCTCCATGGTGTCGATATCAAGAATAACCTCAAAGCTCAAAATTTCGCTCTTGTCGTTTACAAGACATCTGATTATGTCACCGGGCTTTAATTCATCAAACATTCCGTTTGTTTCGGCACTGTATTCAACTTTGCCGTCCTGATTATATCCCTTAAGAGCCTGGGTAGGCATACCGTCAATATCAAGAACACTTGATATTTCCGAAATTATAATCGGTGTTTCGGCTGATGTATAGGTTGCACCGAGTGTATCGCTGTAGACAATGTAATCGGCAAAACCACGGTCTTCGCCTATGGAGTATGCACTGAAGGAATATTGTTTTTCGTGAAGGAATGAGTTTCTGTTTGAAATCATATAACGGTCATCATCGGTAAGATCCTGCGGAAGCTTAAACACCTTTGTGTTTGTATCCATAACAACCTTTCCGCCAAGAGAAAACTGATATCCGCTGTATGCAATCTTGCTTGATCCTGTTGTATAATCAAGTTTAAGGTCACTTTCGTTTTGTGCCGCCGAAGGACTCTTGATTTCAATGATTTCATTGTCGCTGTTAAGCTTATAGGAAATTATTCCGTATTTTACGGGGCTTGAATCAGCACCAAGATATGCTTCGGCTTCTTCGGGAGTTCTTGAGTTTACATTGTCAATTGATGCTTTTTCAGAAAGATTGTAAATCTCTACCAGTCCGTCGGAGGTGAAAATTTTTACTCTGATTACGGAGCTTAAACCCGAAGTACGTTTTGCCGCCATGAGAATTCCGACTTTTTCATTTGTAATAACCAAGCTTCTGATATCGGCAATATTACCGTTTATGTCCATGCAGAACTCATAGCTTTTGCCAAGAGTGATTCTTTCCATAAGCTCATCGGTGTTAACATGATAGTATTTACCGTTTACTGCAACTGTATTTGTTGAACTAATGTAGCTGTCCACCGCTCCGCTGAGCTTTTTTGATGAAGCTCTGAGGATGATAACCGAACCGTCAAGGCTTATTTCGGCATTAACAACATCCCACTGTGAAAGGGCATCGATGGTACATTCTACACCGTCCCGATAGATTTTTGCTTCATAATCGGTGTCAAGAATAAGTGCACCTCCGCCAAAGGGATAGACAACATTTTTGCTGACATTTGTACCCGAAACCGCAAATATTCTTGATTCTTCAATCAACACAACCTCATATCTGTTATTTCCGTCGTTATCAATAAGAATAATCTTACCAAATTCAAGAGAAAGATCATCCGCCGTTACGTCGGGATGTGCTTTACCGTTGTAGATAAAATCTGCTTCGGAGTCTAATTTTGCATAGGCTATTTTGCCGTAAACGTCTTCATAGACAATGTTTTTAAGAGAAAAATCTTCGTCGTCGGGTAAAAGACGCTCTGCAAGAATAACCTCCACATTAATCTCGTCGGAAAGATTAAGATATACAATTTCATTCGAACCGTTTTTCGAATCGGTAACATATGCACTGACATTGTAACCAAGATAATGTGAAGCCCCCGAGTTACCCTCGTCATAGGCAGCACCGTCAATTATTACTTTTCCGGGAGCTGTTTTTGTTTCGCCAAGAAGTGATGTTATGCCGTTGTCGGAAATTATGCCTTCAACCTTTTTGATTTTGGCATATTCCGTGAGGAGAGTTCTGCCTTCAAAGGCTTCGTAAACAAATGAATCGCCAAAAGCTGTCTGAATGAGAACATCAACATCAAGAGCGTTTGCAACAAGAATTGCCGCATCACCCTGACTGAGAGCCTCTCCGCTTTTTGCCGAAACTCCCGAAAGAATGTCTTTTTCCTGTGCAACTCTCAAATATCCGGTGGGATAGCCGCCATAATTTTTGGCATAAACATCATAGCCGAGAGCGGAAACAAGCATCTTTACTGCATGGTCAAACAAAACCGGGTCATTTGCTCCAAAGGAGCCGTCTGCATAACCGGAGATGATTTTCATGTCGGAAATGCTGTATATTGCGCCACTGTGGGGATTTGATGCTCCAACATCGGAAAAATGTCCGTCTTTGGGAGCAGGACGGTTATTATAGTTTATAATGTCTGAAATTGCGCCTGCAAACTCGCCGCGTGTGACTGTTTTGTCTGCCGATGTGAAATCACCTATGTTCAAAGCATCAAGCATTGACATGGCTTCAACGGGTGAAGATGAAGCAAAGGTCGTAACCTGAGCTGTAAAAGACAGACAAATTGTGAGAACAACTATCAATGCAAGAATTTTTTTAGTCATTTACAACACCAGCCTTTACCATATAAATTACTTTAGCCGCCTGCGCTCTTGTGAGATTAGCTTTTGGAGCGAAGGTGCCGTCGGGCATACCCGAAAGAATGCCTGCTTTTACCATTTTGCCGACAGCTTCTTTTGCATAATCAGAAACAGAAGCTTCATCGGCAAATGATACGGAGCCGTTTTCATAGGATTTGCCAAGATATTCGAGCATTTTAACGGTCATAACAGCCATCTGTTCACGGGTGATTGCATCACCAATGCCAAATCTGCCGTCACCGATGCCGTTTACAATGCCGTTTTCCGATGCCCAGAGAACATATGACGCATACCATGCACCGCTTTCAACATCACTGAAGGATGCCGAAGAATATGCAGGAGTGATTCCCGATGCAGTGAGGAGCATTTTCAAAAATTCTTCTCTTGTAACGCTTCTCATGGGTTCAAATCTTCCGCCTCCGACACCGTTTACAATGCCGGCATTTGCAAGAGAAGTGATATATTCTCTCGCCCACTCGGCATCCGAAAGATCGGTGAATGCAGATGGAGCTGTAGTATCTGTCACATCGGGTGCGGTGTAGTCGGGGCTTACTTCAACTCTTGTGTGAGATGAACCCGAACCGGAACCTGAACCCGAGCCCGAACCCGAACCGGTTGAGCTTTCGGACTTTTTGGCAGCTTTGACCGCATCGTCAAATGCATCCTGAACAGCTTCGATGCTTTTGAAATTTTTGTCAACAAGCTTTTTGTTAACTGCATTTTTTTCCAATTTCTCATAGTCACCGTCAAGGTCAAGTTTCAAAACATCGTTATACTCTTCCAAAACAGATGTCATTGCACCTCTTGTGGTTGAATTGATTGCCACAAGAGCCGATGCTTTTCTGAGTGTGAGAGCAATAAAGTCGGCATAGTCTTTAGACGGGAGCTTGCCTCCGTCTCTCACGGTTTCGAACATTTCGGCAATTTCCTCGGCAGAGAGTTCATCGGCAAAAGTGTTGCCGAGAAGATTAGCCTCAATTGCTTCTTCAATGCCATCCGCATCCGATTCAAGATATTTTGCGGCTTCAACAGCTTTTTCAAAGGCTGATTTTATATCGGCAATTGTCTCGGGTTTTGAATCTTCTTTAAATTCATACATAACCTTGTTTGCCGATGTGGAAAACTCGGCATAGTCGCCATCCAAATTGAGGCCTAAAATTTCTTTTGAAACAGTGTAGGTGAAAAGAACCTCCCCTACTTTGTCCTCGGAAGCATTTTGAACTGCCGAAATGCACTCTGCCACCTCTGCGGCATTAGCATAGTAAAAATAGAAAGCATCTTCGCCGGAAACATACACATAGTATTTGCCCGACGGTGAGGAAGCAGGGAGACGAAAATCTCCCTTGTAGCTTCCCGAATCATCAGTTTCAAGCTCTGCAATCATTGTCGAGTTTGAAACAAGGTTTTCGTAGGTTATTTCTGTCATATCTTTCGGAGGATTGATAACATCCCCCTCTCCTTTTGTGGGAGCAAGAATAATAACAGAAACAAGTCCGTTTTTGGTTTCGGATATTCCCGAAACGCTGACGGTGCGAAGTTCACTGTCAACATCTGCCGCGGGAGAAGCAAAGACGGTGACAGAAAGCATCATCAAACATAGTAATATTGAAATTATTTTCTTCATTCTGTACCTCCTTATCTTACCTCTGCGATGTTGTTCCACAGATTTTCGTTGTTACCGTATGCTATGATTCTGAGATATCTGGCGTTAATTGTGTCAAAGCTGTAGGTTTCGGGTTCGCCTGTTGTGCCGCTGTTGGTTCCGTCAAACACTGTTGTCCAGTTAACGGCATCGGAAGAAAACTCAATCTTAAAGGTGTATTTTCTTGTTTCGCCCTTATACCAGCCAAGGTCAAGCTTGGAGAATGCTCTTTGCTGACCGAAATCATAGATAATCCATTCGTCATAGCCTTCAGCCGCCCAACGTGTCTGATTGTCGCCGTCAATTGTTGCCTTAGGCGGATTTTCGGGCTGCTGAATTGAACTTGTGAGAATGTTGTCTTCGGTTATGGGATAACCCTGAATTGTGGTTTTAACAACCTGTCTCACGCTTATGTTAACATTGTAGGTAACCTTTGAACCGCCTTCGGCTTCAAGAGTGAAGCTTGCACTGCCGGGAAGTGAGGTTGCCTGTGAAACATTTACTGTTTTGCCGTTGTAGCTTGCACCGATAGCGGGGATTGCTTCGCCCTCTTCAATGAGAACGTTATAAACTGTCTGAGCGGGGTCAAAGCCGTCAATCTGCTTGCCGTCTACGGTGATAGTGTCCACTTTTGGAATTTCGCCGTCAGGAATGTTAAATTCTGCAATTGAAAGTGCTTCGGGGATGGATTCCGGTACATTTTGACCATGAGCAAGGGGAATATATGCAACCGATAGCTCAATGCCGTCAACGCCTTCAAACTTGATTCCGATTTTCTGGAATTTGAATCTTGTTGTCTGATTTTCGGGGTTTGGTGAACCCTCTAAGGGAGTGGTGTCGAGAAGTTCCATTTTTGCATCGGTGTCGGAAATGATTCCAACCCACATTCTGCTTCCGTTTTTCTTTGAAGTTAGAATTGCACTCTTTCCGTCGGGATTGATTGCAACATCAATATCTTCAATAACCGAATGGCTGAACCAGTAGATGTCGCTCTTTGCACTTGCTTTCACTTCGTCACGAACAACAAAAGCACTTCTGTCATTGGTGAGCATTACACCTCTCACCGCCGAATCTGCCCAGCCTTTGTAGGCTTCGGTCATGTCGGTAATGGCATAGGCACCACGGGGTTTTGAAACGAATTTATCGATGTATGCCGCACCGAGTTCATATTGGTCATATTTTCTTTTTACACTTGCAACACATTCCATGTCATCGGGGTGTGCTCTGAATTTTACATCATCAATTGCAGCCTTTGTCACATGGCCGGAATACTGCCAACGGTAGGTCATAATATCGTATATCGCTGCCGGGAATCCGAATTTTGAAGCAACCTGTTCACCGTTTATGTAAGCATCATATTTCTGTGCTTTGAAATCAACAACAAATTTCACGTCATACCAAGTGTTCATTCCATAACGCATCACACTTGTGTTTGTGCCTCCGTTGGACAACTTGACATTTCCGTCTTTGTCAAACCAACCAAAACTCATGTGACCCCTTGCACCGGTGCCGTCATCGCCGTAGATTGTACCGAAGCTTACGGTGTTTGTGTTTATTTCGGGTTTTATTCTGAATGATACCTCAACTGCATTTGACGGACGAGGTGCTTCAAACTGAATGTTTGCATGAGCACCGGTGTTTGCTTCGCCCCAACCTGCCTGAGGACAAATGATTCTTAAAACTTTGTTACCGCTCTCTTCATCGGGATTTTCCCAATCAACCCTTGCACTTCCGCCAACCTGATTCAAAGGAACTGTTTCGGTAACGGTGTAACCGAGAGGTTTAATGCCTATATCCATATCATCATAGGTGTCATGGATAAATGAGCTCCAGCCGTCTTCGTCAACAAATGTTGCATAGGGAGTGTTGTCAATTACAATGGTATTGTGACCTTCGGCACGGGCGGGATAGGTACGCTGATTGCCGTCGGTTGTATAGGAAATGGGATCTTTGCCAAGCTCTGTTGCCCAGCGGACATTGTTCCAGTCGAGAACATAGGTTCCGGTGTCGAGCTGTGAGTGGTTGGCGGCGTTGTCACCTGCAAGGAAGCCCACATACATACCGTCATCACGCCAGGACGAACGCATTGAAGCAACTTCGCTCTTTCTGAAATATCTGTCAAGCTCCATGGAAGAAAGCTCACCGTCACAGTAAGCCGGGTCATAATAGAGCATATCGAGAGGTGTGAGACCTGTGTAGAAAGTATCTTTTATGGTCTGAACACGTTCTGCTCCGACACCTTTTTCGCCAAGGTGTTTTGCCATCCAGAAACTGAAAACAAACTGCGGATTCATAATCTGGTCGGCATCGGCATAGTTGAAGGTGCCCTGAGGTCCCTGAACTGTGTAGAAGAAATAGATTGCTTCTCTCATACCTCTGATGTTGGAATATCCATAATCTGTTCCGAGGGCATCGGCTATCATTTCGAGGAACTGAACATCCATCGAAAGGGTTGCCTGACCGTAGCCGGGTCCTTCCTGCCAGGCTCCGTCGGGAGCCCATTCGTCAAAGTGAAGCTCCAACGAACGGAAAGCATAACCCATAATGGGTTTTATGATGTTGTTTAAAGTATCTTCGTCAACATCATCGCAAATTGCAAAAGCACCAAGAAGTGTGCCGAGGTTACAGTGAATGTTCCAGTTAAATGCACTGGAACACCAACTCATACGGGGATTGAGAGCCTTTATTGCTTCGTCATCACCGCCGCCTCTGTATACATAGAGAGCAACCTTTAAGGATTTTTCGATAATCATTTCTCTGATGGTTGCTTTTTGGTTTTCATCGAGCCAGTCATAGAGCCAGTCATAGGCATAGGCACAGGCTTCGGTGTAAACTGCGGTGTCAAGATAGTGCTGAGGGTTAAAATCGGTGTAGCCCGAAAGACATTCGATTTCGTTCCAGGCACGTTTGGCATATTTTTCATCTTTTGTAAGGTAGTAGATAAACGAAAGATATTCAACACGTTTGAGCAAAACATCGTCCTGCAAAAGTCTTGTTGAACCCGATTCATATGCCTGCTTTATGGGAGTTGTGGGAATCATTGAATCGGCTTTGAGTTTGAGAGAATCGAGAGCCGATTTTGCAAACTCATCATTTTGCCAGAGGTAACTAAGCTTTTCAAAATCTGCTTTTGTACCCATAATTCTGGGGTGAGATTTGTTTGGATGAGTGCTTATGAGATTGTTATACACTTCATCACCCGATGGACGGTAGTATTTTACTCTGTGAATAACCTCTTCTTTTGTTCTATCATCTGCCGCAAGAAGATATTTTGAATCTGCACACATATACACAAATCCGTCTTCAACATACACAGGTTCGGACATGAGTGCTGCAATATCTTCGGCAAGAATGTAGGTTGAACCGTCAATCACTCTTACATCGGCTGTAAGAGCTTTTGTTTCGCCGTCAACCGTTGCCTCGGCGCTTGCAGGTTTAACAAGAATGTTTTTGCCGAAATATGTAACGTTAACCGAACCGTCGGCAGGGTTCCAAACCACATCTGCACCCATATTTTCAGCGGTGAAACGCAGAGGAACAAACATTTTTTTGTCAATTTCCTTTGGAACAGCATTGGTGATGAGCTTCACACCGTCCATATATGCAACATTACTTTCGGCATACATAGCAAGTGCGCCAAAGAGCACATCGTCTGCTTCGTCATATATTGCCTGAGGGAAGTACATATATGACGGCCACCATTCGGCATTTGAATCGCTTATTGGAACATAGAGGTGAATGTCATCAAGATATAGTCCTGCTTTTGTATTTTGAAGAGCAAATTCCAAAGATGCAATGTCGCTTATTTCAATTGTTGCCCTACGAGTTATCTCTGTTCCGTCTAACGTAAAACGAAAATATTTTTTTTCAAAATTAAATTTAATTTCTGCCGTGTGCCATTTGCTTAATGCGACGTCAACCTTTTTTTCATCGATTTCCAAAACACCGTTTACAATTTTCAATATATCGCTTTTGTTTCCTTTTGCATCATACACCGTTGGAAAAGAAAGAGTGTCTGCAGAGGGGAGCATGAAATTGAAATTTAATGTGAGAGGAATGTTGTCGGGGTTTGAAACCGGGGTTTCTATTGTGGCATTACCTTCGGAGAAATTGCGAAGATAAAGACTTTTATCGTCTTTTGAAGGCTTTTCCACAACTGCCACGTCGGAATCACCGGATTTTGAAACCTGAAAAATGCCCGATGGTGCTTCGCCCGATTTAAAGCTTTCAAAATCCTCGGTAAAGCCGATTTCACTGTCTGCGGCATATGCTTTTTGGCTGTTTGCCGAAAAGTTTATTGCAGGGAAAGCAATTAAAAATGCAAGAGAAGCCGCAATCAATCTTTTAGCGTTCATGTGTATCCTCCTTTACTTAAGTGTTGTAAATCCATAGCGCAGTGATGGCGCATAGGGATTTCTGTTTGTTAAGCCGTCCAAAACACAAACCTTGATATAACAGTTCTCGGCATCTTCAACATTAACACTGACTGTTTTTTCAAGCTGTGCCTCGGAGGTTTCGATTTCGCCGCATGTTGCCTTAACCAACTCGGAAAAACCGTCAACCTCTTTGTAGAGACAAATGATGTAGGTATATTTTGAATTAACCTTTTGCATGAAGTTTAGCTTTGCGCTCACTGTTCCGCTCTGCAGGCTTTCGAGCTTTTCGCCGTTTTCGTCATAGTAGCCGAGAAGGCGAACATACGAATCGGGCTTATTCATAACAGTGAAGGTTATTTCTTCGCTGATTTCCTCACCGTATAAGCTTTTTGCCGATGCTTTTACGGTGCACTCTTTGCCCCACTCAAGAGGAGTTTCGGGTGTAAAGCTGAATTTTCCGTTGCCAAGATTTTCCACAAGGCTTTCATCCACGCTCTCACCGTCAATTTCAAAGCTGCAGTCCGAAACACTTCCTATGAAGGAAACAGTTATGGGCTCAAAAGGATTCACACCTTCGGCATCTTTTTTGGGAACAGAGCTTTCAAAAGCAAGAAGAGAATCGGTGAAGCATTTTATGTTGTCAATCCAATAGGTCATGTTTGTTGAATGCCACTGGGATGTCTGGAAAAGCGGAGCAGCGAAACCGCCTTCTTCGGCATATACTGCCGATGTTTCGGGAGTGATGTTTTTGTTACGGTCCGAGGCATAATTGTAAAATTCAAATTTTGATGAACCGTCATCACAAACAAGGGGCACACCGTCAACACACACCGAATAGGTGTTTTCCGATACATTCACATAAAGTCTGATTTTGTACCACTGATTTGCGTTAACATTCATTTTTGCCGTCTGTTTTGTTTCGCTTACGCCGGATGCCGAAAGCACACCTGTGCCGTCTTTGTTGGAGGTGTAGGTTACGGTTCCCAAACCTTCACCATAAAGTGATGCGTTATCAGATTTATACATATACATTGACGGTCCTGCTGTCATTTTATCTATGTCGGATCCATACATAATGTCATATTCATAGATAAATCTGTGGTTTATGGGATATCTTGCAGAGTTGGCACCAATGTTTAACTGGGAATTAAAACATGTGTTTTTCATTGAGCCGTCTGCCTGCTCAACCATTTCCCACACGTTTTTAAGCTCTGCCGCTAGGTTTTGGTCATTTTCTCCATGGGGATTGGTAACAACTTTTGTTCTTGTGTTTGTTCTCCACACCTTGGTATCGAGAGCACCCGATTCAAAATCTTCTTCAAAAATAAGAACCGGACCGGTTGTAACATCTGTAGCTTCGCCCTCGGCAAATGCAGGAATCTGCACACAAACGAGAAGCAAAAAGGCTAAAAAAACTGACAGTGATTTTTTCATTGTTTATCTCCTTTCAATTATTGAAGTGTTACCGCAGAATAAGGCATTAGAGACTCTTCAGGCAACATTTTCATTGAACTGATGTCTTCTATGTAAAACGCTTTTACAGCCATGTTGTCATTGGCTTTAAAAAGCGAATTGATTTCTTTTGAAACAGGCGTCACCACGCCCGCCTCCAAACTAACATCGAAAACCTTTAGCCCTGTCATGGTGTTTGTGAGAGAATCATAGGCAGCAATGACAAGGTAAATTGTTTTTTGAGTGTCTGTTCTGTTAAGAATTGAAGCACGGTAGGTAAGATTTGTGTTTTCTGCCGATGTAACCGGCTTTGAATCCGAATCATAAAAACCGTAGGGCAGTGACACGTCTGCCTGAATATCAGGAAGAGTCACACTGTTTAACTCCCAACTATCAAGTGAAGCTACAGACGGAATATATTCGGGAGCATCTGCTCCGTCTCTCAGAGGAATGTAGGCAACAGCAATGTCTGCCTTCGCAACTCCTTCGAGCTTCAAACCAAATTTGTGAAACTTTTTCATTTTGGTCTGACCGGAGGGATTTGGCGAACCGGGAAGCGGAACTGCCTCAAAAAATTCGAACTCTGCATCCAAATCGGAAAGAATCTGAACCCACATTCGGCTGTTATTTTTCTTTGAAGTGAGAATAACACTTTTGCCGTCTTCGTTCACCTTTATGTCCACATCGGCAATTGCACTGTGAGAGAACCAATATATGTCGCTTTTCTCTTTGGCTTCAATCTCATCTTTAACCACAAACACATTTCTGTATTTGTCGAGATATACTCCCCTTTTTGCCGACTGTGCCGAATCTTTGTAGGCATCGGTCATATCGGTTATGGCAAAGGCTGAAGTTTGCGATGATTGAAATCTGTCGATATAAGCAATTGCAGTTTTGTTTTGGTCATAGCGTCTTATGGAGGTTTTCACACTGTCACTGTCGTTTGGATGAGCCGAAAATCTGATGTCATCCAAAACCGCCTTTGTTTCATAGCCCGAGAACTGCCATCTGTAGTTAGAGAGGTCCGATATATCGGCACCGTAGCTGTAGTTTTCACAAAGGAGCGTGCCGTTAATATACAGGTCATAGGTCTGTGATGTGAAATCTATGGCAATGCTCACATCATACCATGTGTTCATTGTGTAGTCCTTCACAGCCACAAACTCTGTTCCCTTCCGGGCGTTTATGTTTCCGTTTTTATCAAAATGAACAAACTGTGTGTGATTGAGGTTGCCCTCTGCATCGTGACCATACATTGTTCCGCCCGAAATTGTGTTTGTCGCCTTTTCGGGCATAATATTGAATTTTATTTTAATTCCCGTTGACGGATATGGCTCGGAGAACCGAAGCTGAACATAGCACTGAGCGTTTAATTCATCCCAGCCTTCAGCCGGACAGTTCATTCTTATGGCACGGTTTTCGGGGTTTGAAGCAGTGGGAACAGCTTCCACTCTTACTTTTCCCGTTTTGCCGTTTACGTTTGTTGATTCGTTTATTGAATATCCAGGAGGATAATCACCTATTTCAACATCATCAAAGTTATCTTCTTTAAATATCCCCCACCCGTCTTCGTCGGGGTTGACACCGTAAGCTGTGGGGTCTATCACAATTGTGTTGTGACCTTCTGCCCTTGCAGGATAAGTTTGATGATCACCGAGGGTTGTGTAGGAAAGCTGATCATAGCCAAGGTCGGTCGCCCAGCGGACACCACGATAGTCAAGAACATAGGTGCCGATGTCGAGCTGTGAGTGACCGGCAGTGTTGTCCCCTGCAAGAAAACCTGCAAACATGGCATCGTCATTCCACGATGTGCGCATTGTTACAACCTCGCCACGTCTGAAATATTTGTCGGTTTCGCCCATTGCAAAGTTTTCTTCGCAACTTTCGGGAGTGTACCACAAAAGCTCAAGGGGTGTTACGGAAGAATAGTTCTGACTGATTATATATTCTTTTCGTTTTGCCCCCAAGCCCGACTCTCCGAGGTGCTTGGCATAATAAAAACTGAAATTGAAAGGGGGAGTCATATTCTGATCGGAGTCGGAATAGTTAAATGTACCGCAGGGACCCTGCATATAGTGCATAAAATATGCCGCTTCCATCATACCCCGAATGTTATCATAGCCATAAGTTTTGCCAAGGGCTGTTTCAAAGAGGTCAAGAAGTCTAACGTCCATAGTGAGGGTTGCCTGACCGTAGCCGGGTCCTTCCTGCCAGGCTCCGTCGGGCGCCCATTCGTCAAGGTGAACCTCAAGGGAACGGAAGGCATATTCCATAACCGGCTTTATTATGTTTTCGAGTGTCTCGGAATCCACATCATCACAAATTGCAAAACAACCCATGAGCGTTCCGAGATTACAGTGAATGTTCCAGTTAAAGGGACTTGTTTTCCATGAAGTTCTCGGATTGAGAGCTTCAATTGCTTCATCATCCCATCTGCCGCGGTATACCCCGAGAGCAACCTTCAAAGATTTTTCGACTATGGTCGTTCTCATCAGTTCTTTTTGGTCTTCTGTGAGCCAATCATAGAGCCTGTCATAGGCATAGGAAAAAGCTTCGGTATACACCGCTGTGTCAAGATAGTGCTGTGGGTTCCAGTCGGTGTAGTTTGCAACGCACTCAATTTCTTCCCATGCACGCTCGGCATATTTTTCTTCACCGGTGAGCTTGTAGAAAAGAGTGAGACATTCAATTCGGTTAAGCACAACGTGGTCATCAACAAACCTTATTGAACCCGATTCAAAAGCCTGCTTAACGGGAGTGGTGTTTAGCATTGCATTTGTTTCGCTAAGCCTTCGGGCAATGGATTTTTTTGCAAATTCGTCGGTTTGGTTAAGTTCCTTCAGATATTCAAAACTGTTCGAGGTAGCATTTATACGAGGATGATTTTTGTTTGGATGAGTCGTAACGATGGCATTGTATATCTCATCGCCCGACGGTCTTTGATATTTTGTCATGCGGATAATTTCGGTGAGGGTTTCATCGTCTGCCCCCGCAACCTTGTCGGCATCATCACCAAGAAAAACAAAACCGTCGCTAATGTATATCTTTTGTTCCATGAGATTTGCTGCAGAATTTGCTTCGATGTAGGTTTTATTATCCTTTATCTGCAAGCTTGAGGGATTTGCATTTAAAGCTATGGTTTCGGAATCTTTTTCAAAAACTGCAGAGACATATTCAAGAGGAAGATAAAGTTTGTTGTCTTTTTCGAAAGGAACATCCTCCAAAAATATTCTTTCGCCGTTTACGTAGGACACATGGCTTTTTGCATACAGTGAAACACCGTTTGAAATTATACTTTCGAAACTGTCTTCAGAAAACAAAACAGAATCACTTGCCGAATTTGTCTCAATGCCCTCGGCAAATGAAGGAAGCTGAACACAAAACAAAATCAAAAGAACTAAAAAAACCGATAATGTTTTTTTCATTGTTTTTCTCCTTTCATTCAGTGAGATTTTGCCGCGGCAACTGTTTAAAACCAATCTAAAATCAAGAATGGTATATAAATAAGAAACACCAATAATATTATATCAAAATTTTACA
>JAFQHQ010000146.1 GCA_017397885.1 Clostridia bacterium
AGGCTGAAGCGAAAGCCGCCCCTGCCTAAGGGGAGGTGGATTTGCCGTTAGGCAAAGACGGAGGGGTACGAAACGCAGAAGTATCAACGCTTTCAGCAATACCCCTCAGTCACTTTCGCTACGCTCACTGCCAGCTCCCCTTAGGCAGGGGAGCCTTTCGTCCTCGTGCTAAACTCCCCGACAAACCCCAATTTTATAAATAAATTCGGAAAGGTATTTATATATGAATAACTCCTTAAACATAATCCCAACCCCAAAAAAGATAACATACGAATTGGGGGAAAAATTAAACCTTAAAACAATTTCTTTTACATTCGAAAAAGAAGACATAACCAAAAGTGCCTTGGCAATTTTGAAAAAAGAATTCCCCCACATGGAAGAATCCTGTGAAAATGCCGATATTATTGTTTTTAAAAGCAATACAGCCAACGAACACATAAGTTCATCCGATATGGAAATTTTCAAGGAAAAATATGCCGAAGAACAAGGCTACATCCTCAAAAAAGACGAAGGTAAACCTGTTATAATCTTTGCAAAGTCTTTTCTTGGCTGTGCCTACGGTCTCATGACTCTTTTGCAGATTGCAAATCTTGGTTTAAAATCCTTTGCAATTTATGACAGCCCCGATTTCAAACTTCGTGCCAACATGTGGACAATATGGGCAGAAACAGCCATTGCGTCCTATGATTTCGGTGACGGACCCGACAGCTACATAGAGAGAATCATCCGTAAGCTCGATATGTATATGAAATTTAAAATCAACGGTGCCTATGCCGACGGTTTTGGTCTTGACATCAATCGTACTCCCGATTATGCCCGTGTTATGCGTACAATCAACGACGAAGCCCGAAAACGCGGCATAAAGCTCTACACGGGATGCTATGGCATGAGCTACGGAAGCTCCGCATTCCCGGGCGCATTTTACGGTAAAACCTATAAAAACAGAAAATCCTATCCCGATGGCGAAATCTATGAATGCATCGGTTCGTATCTTGCATGGAAAATGCTTGAAGATACAAGTGTTGACCGAAGCAAGCGACTGACCGAGGTCAGGGCGAGAGAGTGGGGGACTTGTCTTTCCAACGATGAGCTTACGGGCTTGAAGATTGCCGAAATGAAAGAATATCTCAAAGAAACTCACTGCGGAGGATTTTATCTTCACAACATGGATGCCTACGAGGTTCATCCCGAAATGTGGCTTGCAAGATGTGAGAACTGTCGTAAAAAGTGGCCCAACGATGATGTGTTTGCACCGGACGGAATGGCAGGGGCTTTCGCCTACTATTTCGGAAAAATTGCAAATGAGCTCTCAACGGTTAAAGACGCTGACTATGATGCATCAAAGCATTTTAAAATTATGGCTGTAAGCCCGGGTTACAGTTATTACAGTATGTCTGCGGATAAAGAATATGACAACAACATAAAATTCTGGTCTGCGGTTTCAAAGCTAATCGAAAGCAATAATGTCACTGCAGGATTCAGAGAACAACTTTCTTATCAGAATAAACCCATACTTCGCCGGACTGCCCTTGAAAAGTTTGATATGAAAATGGATTCGGGCATAATCAACTTCAGCGGAGCAGACGGATTCTACGACGACAAAATCTTCACCATAACGGCGATATTTTTCAAACTGATGAATAATTTTGATGAAATGATTAATGCCAACGGAAACGCATTTCAGGAGCCTCTTCAAGTTTTCAATGCCGAATATATGTGGAACTCGGAAAATTCATCATTCTACAACGAAGAAAACCTTTCGCTTGACTACGAAAGCCTTGCAAAGCTTTTTAATGACTCAATTAAGGGCATTCACCGTCCCGATGAAATCTATAAAGAGGGCGGAATTATTGATGTTATCTGTGAGAAAATTTATGGCGACAAAATAGGCAAAAAAATGGCAGAGCTTATAAAGCTTTCGGGTCCTGAAGGTGAACCGCCCATTGCTTGTGCCGCAAATGTTGACATCTACACAAGATACAACTTCCTTGTATATGATTTTCGCTGGGAAAACGATGAGCTCGCCTCAGAGAAAGCACTTCACTATAAAAACCGTTTTAACATTTGTAACGGTGTTAGCGCAAAGGCGTGTGCAATTATGAAAGATGTTCTCTCAATGGAAATGTCCGAGGATATGCGCTCTGACCTCGAATGGCTCTCGGAAGCCTTTGAAATGGGCGAAAAGCTTACTTCACTACTTGGAAAATATATGGGATTGTATATTGAGCTTGACAAGATTATGAAAGAAAAAGAAGCAGTACCCGGATGTCTTGTTGAAAAAATAAAGGATTTAAGAGAAAAAATCAAAAGCTTCATGGATTGGCTTGAAAATACAAACCGTAAGCCCTTTGATGTTTTAAAAGGTAGCCTTGTTCACCGTGAAAGAATGGCTGACCATCTTGACTACTGGACAAGTCTGATGCTGTCATCAATAGAGTCGGGCAAGAGAGTTCCCGATAATCTCAGAGAATACGAAACGAAAAACTGGTGGTAAAACAAATTGGAGTTTGTCGGGGAGTTACGTTGAAATCAATTGAAGTAACTTTCTATAATCACGCAGTTCTTTTCAAAGAAATTTCTATAATATCTGTTTCTTTGTCCGACCGCCTTCGACTCCGTCACTCAGACGTCGGCGAAGGCTAAATCCGAAT
>JAFQHQ010000015.1 GCA_017397885.1 Clostridia bacterium
ACCGCGTAAGCGGTGGAGGGATTGTAACAAACTGCCTCAATTGCAGTATTTGTGCTTGTTTGAGAGTTTATTATTTAACAATCCCTCAGTCACTTCGTGACAGCTCCCTTTACACAAGGGAGCCTTTCGTCCTTGTGTTAAACAGCTCGCTAAACTCCAATTTGAATTTTAAACTTAAAAAGGAGAAACAATGCTCTGTATTGATATAGCCAACCACATAAAGGAAAACATCGGGACAGTTACTGTCAGGGAGTTGTCAAAAAATTTTTTTGTTTCTCCCGATTATATAAACCGGGTTTTTAAAAAGAAATATGGGTGTACCATAAATCAATATATAATAGTAATGAAAATATATAATTTCGAACACCTCATCGACAATGGCGAATGCCTGAAAAATGCCTGTGTTCTTTCAGGTTTCGGTAATTATTCCAATTTCATAAGAACATACAAAAATTACCGGGGATACCCACCCGGACAATATATAAAAAACAAAGAAATTTAAAAAATAAACCCTAGGAGGAATTTTTAATGAGTTTTATGTTTCATCCCTATCCCTTTGCCGATCCAAATGCGGTAAACAGTGTGAATATCCCCGAATCGGTGAAAAACACAATGACAAAGGGCATTTTGAATGTTGCCAAAAAAATAGCTTCGTTTTTTGAGGATGTCAACACGATTGGTATAGACGCATACCCCGGCACAGAATACGAAATGCTTATGAATGTACTTAAGCAACAGCTTACATCAAAGGGCGTTGAATTTGTTGATGCTGCATCGGTTATGCTCCCTGCAGAGGAAATAACCTCCATTGTAAAGCCCTACCTCCCCGAAGATCGCGAAGTTGACCCGGTTCTTCTCTATGGCAGACGCTATAAAGCCGGTTACAAAGGTATTCAGGACGAAAAAAAGGTTTCGGAGCTTAAAAAGATAATAAAATCAGGTAAAAAAATGCTGGTCTACGGAAAAGGTGCTCTTTGTGAAGAACTTCAGGACGAATTTGACATCAGAATATGGCTTGATGTTACTCCGAGAACTGCAGTGCTCAACTGTAAAAACGGCAAAAACTTAAATATTGGTGCAACCGAGCAGCTGCCCTATTCTCTTATGATGAGAAGAAACTATTATGTGGATTTTGAAATTGCAATGGAACAGCGCTGGAATATGATGAAAAAGCAAAAGCTTGACTATTACATAACAGCAGATGAACCCACCGATATGAAAATGCTTCCATTTGCAAGTCTTATTGACCTTTTTGACGAGCTTTGCTCCCGTCCGTTCCGTTGTCGCCCTGTATATCTCGAAGGGGTGTGGGGCGGATACTATGTTCATAAGCTTCGCAACCTCCCGAAGGAAATGAGAAACTGTGCATGGGTGTTTGATATGATTCCTCTTGAGGTTTCACTTGTTGCAAAGCTTGAGACGTGCGAGTTTGAAGTTCCCTTCTTCACCTTTGTTCAGGCAATGGGCGAAAAGCTTCTCGGACAAAGAGCCTACAATGAATTTGGCGGATATTTCCCCATACGTTTCAACTATGACGATACCTTCCATTCATCGGGCAATATGTCCATTCAGTGTCACCCCGATGCTGATTATGTAATACGCAATCACGGAGAATTTGGCAGACAGGACGAAAGCTACTATATTGTAAGAGCAAGTCACGGAGCAAAGACTTTTCTCGGTTTTGAGCACAAGGAAACTGCCGATGAATTTCTTGATCTTGCCGACCGTGCTCAAACCACACACGAAATTATTGACTATGAAAAATACATTCACGCGGTAGACTCTGTTCCGGGAACGCAGGTTATGATTCCTGCAGGCACAATCCACGCATCGGGAAGAAATCAGGTTATTCTCGAAATCGGAAGTCTCACCGTGGGTTCGTATACATACAAGCTCTATGACTATCAGAGAACCGACCCCGGCACAGGTCTTCCCAGACCAATCCACATGAAAATGGGCAGAGATGTTCTTCGTATCGAAAGAGACACAGAGTGGGTTAACGAAAATCTTGTTAACCACGGAAGTGTTGTGAGAGACGATGAAAACGGCAAGGAAATAATTGTGGGGGAACACGACCTTCTCTATTTTTCGCTTCGTAACCTCATTTTCTCTGAAAGTATGGAGGATGACACAGACGGACTTTTCCACGTGCTTTCTCTTGTTGACGGTGAAAAGGTGAGAATTGAATCGATTGATAAGCCCGGACTTTATTATGATATGAATTCTCTTGACATAATTGTAGTACCGGCAAACTTTGGAAAATACAGAGTGAAAAATCTCGGTGTTGGTGTTGTGACAATACATAAGACACATCTTAAAAAGTGATTGTCATATAAATTGGAGTTTATCGCTCCGGCACGAAAACGCCGGTTGTTTTTGAGAAAGGGTTCTCAAGCACTTCTTTTGAGAAAAAGTTCTCAAACTTTTCTTTCGTGGGGCTTCTATAGTCAGCCCCACACCCCGACCACCGCT